>NZ_JBAMDI010000073.1:0-56233 GCF_036961695.1 Pseudomonas sp. CGJS7
CCGCGACGCCACAATTACGACCAACCCGCACCAACCGACACCCCATCAGCCGCTCGGTTACGCCTTCGGCTTGACCTTGGGCTTGGCCGCGCCAGCCGCCTTGGCCGCCGCCGGCGCGGCCTGCGCCGCCGGCTTGGCCCCGCTCTTGGCCTTGTCGCGAATCCACACGATCTGATTGTCGCGCCGCGATTCGAACAAGCCGATCGCTTCGATCAGATCGCTGAGCTTGCGATAACCGTAATTGCGCGAATCGAACGAAGCCTGATTGGCGATCTGATGCCCGACCGCGCCCAGATGCGCCCAACCGTCGTCGCCGGCGACCGCTTCCACCGCACGCCGCAGCATCCGCACCAGGCGCGTATCGCTGCGCATTTCCTTGGCGCTGCGCGGCGGCGTAGTCGCCGCTTCGTCGGCCGGCGCGTCTTCGCTGGGCAATTGGCCCAGGCCTTCGACATAAGTGAACTTCGAGCACGCATTGACGAACGGCTCGGGCGTCTTTTTCTCGCCGAAGCCGTACACCTTGACCCCGTCGGTCAGCAGCCGCATCACCAGCGGAGTGAAATCGGCATCGCTGGAAACGATGGCGAACCCGTCCAGGTTGCGCGCGTACAACAAGTCCATGGCGTCGATCACCATCGCCATGTCGGAGGCGTTCTTGCCCTTGCTGTAGGCGAACTGCTGGATCGGCCGGATCGCGTATTCGTGCAGCACCGCTTCCCAGCTCTTGAGCGCGGGGCTTTTCCAGTTGCCGTAGGCGCGGCGCACGTTGGCCACGCCGAAGCGCGCCACCTCGGCCAGGATCACTTCGATCTTCGCCGCCGGCGCGTTGTCGGCGTCGATCAGCAGGGCGATGCGCTTTTCTTCCGTGGCCACGGCCATCCGATCGCTCTCCTCGCGGCCGCCCGGACGCGGGCCGGCCTTGTGCCCCCAGCCTAGCGCAACCGCCGTCGCGGCGCGGGCAGAAGATACGGCCGCTTCATGACGGGCTAACCCGCATCGGCGAGAATGGCCGGGAATCCAACGACGAAACGACGACTCCCCCATGAGCAACCAACTCGAACAACTGCGCGAACTCTCCGCCGTGGTCGCCGACACCGGCGACATCGAAGCCATCGCCCGGTTCCGCCCGCTCGACGCCACCACCAACCCCTCGCTGCTGCTCAAGGCCGCCGGCCTGCCGGCGTACGCGCCGCTGATCGACGCCGCCATCGGCCAGGCCCAGGGCAGCGACCTGTCCGCCCGCGTCGGCGACGCCGGCCTGCGTCTGGCGGTGGCCATCGGCGGCGAAATCCTCAAGCTGATCCCCGGCCGCGTCTCCACCGAAGTCGATGCGCGCCTGAGCTTCGACACCCAGGCCACCCTGGCCCAGGCCCACCGCATCGTCGAGCTGTACGAGCGCGCCGGCATCGGCCGCGACCGCTTGCTGATCAAGGTCGCCTCGACCTGGGAAGGCATCCGCGCCGCCGAGCAGCTCGAACGCGAAGGCATCCACTGCAATCTGACCCTGCTGTTCTCCTTCGCCCAGGCGGTGGCCTGCGCCGAGGCCGGCGTGTACCTGATCTCGCCCTTCGTCGGCCGCATCCTCGACTGGCATCTGGCCAACGGCGCGCCCAAGCCGGCCACGCCGCAGGACGATCCGGGCGTGCAGTCGGTCGCGCGCATCTGGCAGTACTACAAGCGTCACGACTACGGCACCGTGGTGATGGGCGCCAGCTTCCGCAACACCGGGCAGGTGCTGGCGCTGGCCGGTTGCGACCGCCTGACCATCTCGCCCGAGCTGCTCGGCGAACTCGAAGCCACCCAAGGCGACGTGCAACGCGCGCTGCGCGACGGCGGCCAGCGCGCCGAGCCCGAAGCCGCGCTCAGCGAATCGGCGTTCCGCTGGCAGCACAACGAAGACGCGATGGCCACCGACAAACTCGCCGACGGCATCCGCCGCTTCGCCGCCGACCAGCGCAAGCTCGAAGACCAACTCGCACAGCGCCTGAGCGGCTGAGGACATCGCCATGACCGATTCGCGCAAGCACGTCGTCGTGGTGGGCGGTGGCTTCGGCGGTTTGTGGGCGACGCGCGCGCTGGCTTCGGCCGACGTGCGCATCACCCTGATCGACCGCCGCAACCACCATCTGTTCCAACCCTTGCTGTATCAGGTCGCCACCGCCGGCCTGTCGGCGCCGGACATCGCCGCGCCGTTGCGGCATATCCTGCGCAACCAGAACAATGTCGAAGTGCGCCTGGGCGAAGTGGTCGGGATCGACCCGGTCGCGCGCAACGTCTCGCTGAGCGACGGCGATGTCATCGGCTACGACTATCTGCTGCTCGCCAGCGGCGCCACCCACGCTTATTTCGGCCACGACGAATGGGCCGGCGACGCGCCGGGGCTGAAAACCCTCGACGACGCGCTGCATATCCGCCGCCGCGTGCTGATGGCGTTCGAACGCGCCGAAGCGGCCGAAAGCGAGGCCGAACGCAACGCCTGGCTGCATTTCGCCGTGGTCGGCGGCGGCCCGACCGGGGTCGAACTGGCCGGTACGCTCGCCGAGATTTCGCGCAAGACCTTGCGCCGCGAATTCCGCCGGATCGACCCGGCGCAGGCGCGGGTGCGGCTGATCG
Source organism: Pseudomonas sp. CGJS7 (assembly GCF_036961695.1). Taxonomy (NCBI): domain Bacteria; kingdom Pseudomonadati; phylum Pseudomonadota; class Gammaproteobacteria; order Pseudomonadales; family Pseudomonadaceae; genus Pseudomonas; species Pseudomonas sp. CGJS7. Next base: position 2,614 of record NZ_JBAMDI010000073.1, read on the forward strand.
AGGCCGGGCCGCGGGTGCTGTCGAGCTTTCCCGAATCGCTGTCGGACAAAGCCCGCGAACAACTGCAGCGGCTCGGCGTGGAAGTGGTCACCGGCACCCCGGTCGCCGACATCAACGCCGACGGCTACACCCTCGGCGCGGAATTCGTTCCCGCGCGCACGGTGCTGTGGGCCGCCGGCGTGGCCGCATCCAGACTCGGCGCGCTGCTGGATGCGCCGCGCGACCGCGCCGGCCGGGTCTTGGTCGAACCCGACCTCAGCGTGCCCGGCCATCCGCAGATCTTCGTCGCCGGCGATCTGGCCAGCATCAAACAGGCCAACGGCCAGCCGGTGCCCGGGGTCGCGCCGGGCGCCAAGCAGATGGGCAGCTACGTCGCCCGCGCGATCCGCGCGCGCCTGGACGGACGCACGCTGGCGCCGTTCCGCTACGTCGACTTCGGCAATCTGGCGACCATCGGCCGACGCGCGGCGGTGGTGGATCTGCGCGGCTTCAAATTCTCCGGCTTCCTGGCCTGGGCGTTCTGGCTGGCCGCGCACGTGTTCTTCCTGATCGGCTTCCGCAACCGCTTGATCGTGATGCTCAACTGGTCGTGGGCGTACTTCACTTACCAGCGGCATGCGCGGATCATTTTCGGCGGGCGCGCCAGCGGCGTCGGAGATCCGAAGCGGCCCTGACCGAACACGGGCAAGCGCGCCGCCGCTGGCGGCGGCGTTCGGCAACGGCAGATGAAGGCGCATGGCGAGAGTCATCGAAACGCACTAATCGGCGACCTCGGTCGCCGCTATAGTCCGGCCCGCCTCGAACCCGAACGACGCAGTCGGCCGCAAGGCGGCTGCGTCTGCGAGCGCGCCGCCCGCGAGCGGGCCGCGCCGCCCACGCCCAGGATTGCGCATGCTCAGCGACGCCCAGAAACGACAGTTCGCCGACGACGGCTTCGTCGTCATCGACCCGCAGATCGACCACGCCACCCTGGACGGGGTGATCGAACGCGTCGGCAACGGCTTGCTGGTGCCGGACGGCAAGGAGATTCCGCGCATTCTGGACGCCTGGAAACTCGATCCGGGCGTGCGCGACATCGCCCTGGCGCCGGCGGTGCAGACCATCCTCGCCGAACTGTACGGCCGCAAGACGCGGGCGTTTCAGACTTTGAATTTCCGCGTCGGCACCCAACAGCCGGTGCACTCGGACACCATCCATTTCAACAGCGCCCCCAACGGCTACATGTGCGGCGTGTGGGTGGCCATGGAAGACATCGATCAAGACAACGGCGCGGTGGTGTATTACCCCGGCAGCCACAAGCTGCCGGAAGTGACCATGCCGCAGGTATTCGCCGAACCCGACCTCGGCGCGCGCCGCGCACCGCCGCCGCATGCGCCGTGGTCGTGGATGAGCCTGAAGTGGCGCCTGGCCGGACACGGCCCGATCGTGGCCACCGCCGCGAACTACCCGCTGTACGAGGAATACATCGCGCGCATGGTCGAGCGCCTGCAACTCAAGCCGGCGCTGGCGACGATACGCAAAGGCCAGGCCTTCGTGTGGGCGGCGAACCTGCTGCACGGCGGCTCGCCGCGACACGATCCATCGCGGACCCGGCACAGCCAGGTCAGCCATTACTACTTCGAAGGCACCCGCTATCACCGGCCGGTGTTGAACGAAGACGGCAAGATGCGCTACTTCAAACCCGACTGGATCGTCTGAGCCCGGCGACGCCGGCGTCGCTTCGGCCGCGCGAGCCGCCCCGATCGAGCGCCGACGGATCGCGACGGCGTTCGGCAACGGCAGATAAAGACCTTGCGCGGGCGCCGCCCTAAGCCGCTCCCCGGCCGCGACGATCGCCGCTATAGTCGCGACCGCTTCAGTCCATCCACGACCCGAGCTACCCACCTTGCCGCGGCCCATCGCGCGCGGCGCTTCGCTGCGCGGTCGGCACCGCCCTTGCCAAGGATCCGCCATGCTCAGCGCCACGCAGAAGCAACAGTTCGCCGACGACGGCTATCTGGTCATCGATCCGCAGATCGACAGCGCCACCTTGGACGGCGTGCGCGAACGCATCGGCAACGGTTTGCTGCTCGCCGACGGCGAGGGAAATTCGCGCACCCAGGACGCGTGGAAACTCGATCCGGGCGTACGCGATATCGCCCTGGCGCCAACGGTCGAGGCGATACTCGCCGAACTGCACGGCCGCAAGGCGCGCGCGTTCCAGACGCTGAATTTCCGGGTCGGCACTCAGCAGCCTGTGCACTCGGACACCATCCATTTCAACAGCGATCCGGCCGGTTGCATGTGCGGCGTGTGGGTGGCGCTGGAGGATATCGATGAGAACAACGGCGCGGTGGTGTATTACCCCGGCAGCCACAAATTGCCCGAGGCGCGGATGGCCGAGGTGTTCGCCGAACCCGATCTCGGCGCGCGCCGCGCACCGCCGCCGCAAGGGGCGATGACCTGGGTCAGGCGCCTGGCCGGGCGCAATCCCGTTTTCGCCACCGCCCGCAACTACCCGCTCTATGAGGAATACATCGCGCGCCTGGTCTGCAGGCTCGAATTGAAGCCGGCGCTGGCGACGATACGCAAAGGCCAAGCCTTCATCTGGGCCGCGAACTTGCTGCACGGCGGCTCGATCACGCGCGACCCGCTGCGGACCCGGCACAGCCAGGTCACCCACTATTACTTCGAAGGCGCCCGCTATCACCGGCCGCTGTTGAACGAAGACGGCAAGGTGCGCTACTTCAAGCCCGCCTGGATCGTCTGAATCCGGGCGAGCCTGCGCGGCGCGATCGCCACCTCGCGCGAAGGGCGATGTACCCATCGCCCCAAGCCGTGCCCGCGATCGCGCCGACGGCTTACGCGCGCGCGACCGAGCACAGGAAACAGCCGTAGCGCGCGTTGTGCGCATGGATCTGCGCGACCCGCGCATCGGCGAACAATTCCGCCAACGCCGCATCGGCTTCGCTGCCGTCCAGCGCGCGCGCGGCGAGCATCCAGCCGTCGCTGTCGTAGGCGCGCAGCGACAGGTGGCGGGTGCGCAGCATCGCCGGCAACTGATTGTCCAAGTGCGCCGCGCGCGCGGCGTTCTCGCGCACGTAGATCGGGCCGCTGGCGCGGTACGGGCCGTCGCAGGCGTGGTGCTCGTAGGTCAACAACATCAGCGTCTCGCCGGGCTCGGCTTCGCTCAGCGAAACCCGGCAGGGATAGCCGGTGGGGTTGTCGGCAACGACGCGGCGCATACCGTGCGCGCGCAGTTGGTGGTCGTCGAGCGCGAACAGCGGTGCGAACGCGTCCGGCGCCAGGCCGTCGATTCGGTAGGAAGTCATGGCCAACTCGGGGTTCTCGTGGAAGACGCGGCCAGACTAGGCCGCGCCGCGACCCGGCGATATCCGCTGCTTGCGCTCGGCGTCGACACCGATGTCCGCGCGCGACGCAAAAACGAAACGGCCCGGTTTCCCGGGCCGTTCGATCGCATCGCGTGGTACGTGGCGGAATTACGCCGCGAACAGACCGCGCATCTTCTTCAGCGCGTTGGCCTCGATCTGGCGGATGCGCTCGGCGCTGACGCCGTATTCGTCGGCCAGTTCCTGCAAGGTGATCTTGCTGTCGGCATCGAGCCAGCGGCGCTTGATGATGTCGCGCGAACGCGCATCCAGGCCGGCCATGCCTTCGCGCAGCAGGGCGAGCTGGTTGTCTTCTTCGTCCTCGCGCTCGTAGCTCTGCGAGGGATCTTCCTCGACAGCGCGCAGATACGCGGCGGGCGACGGCGGGGCGTGGTCGTCGTCCTCGTCGGCCGGCGCATCGAAACCGATGTCGCGGCCGGACAGGCGCGATTCCATTTCCAGCACTTCGCGCTCGGAGACGTTGAGGTCCTTGGCGACCTGGCTGACTTCCTCGGCGTTCATCCAACCCAGGCGCTTCTTGCTCTTGCGCAGGTTGAAGAACAGCTTGCGCTGGGCCTTGGTCGTGGCGACCTTGACGATGCGCCAGTTCTTGAGGATGAACTCGTGCATCTCGGCACGGATCCAGTGCACCGCGAAGGAGACCAGGCGCACGCCCTGTTCCGGGTCGAAGCGCTTGACCGCCTTCATCAGGCCGATGTTGCCTTCCTGGATGAGGTCGCCGATCTGCAGGCCGTAGCCGTTGTAGCCGCGGGCCACGTGGACCACGAAGCGCAGGTGGGAGTGAACGAGTTCGCGGGCCGCGTCGAGGTCTTCCCCGTCGCGGAAACGGCGCGCCAGCGCCTGCTCGTCTTCGGCCGTCAGCACCGGGATCTGGTGCACGGCGCCGATGTACGCGTCCAGCGAACCGAGCGCGCTGGGCACAGGCAGGTTGTTGGCGACTAGAGCAGTGGATTGGGCAGTAGCGTTCATGGGATCCATCTTAGCAGTCGGCCTATAGGACTGCTAAAGCAAGGGAGAGTTCCGCTGTGTTGCGGGATTGGAACGTCGGTGCGGCTCGATCGTGACGCGGTCAGGCCTGGCCGTGTCGCGACCGGCGGGGCTTCAGGGCCTCGCCCGAGTAGCCTGCCGCGCCGGGATGAATCAAAAATTATTCATAACTATCAAAGCGTTACTGGTGGCAACGGGGTGCAGGGGGTAGCCGTCGCAGCGTGGCCGTCCTGGGAATACGCGAATCCGCCCCGCTACCGGACGCTGGCTGCGGAGCCAGTTCGACCGCGGGCGCCGGCCAAAGTGCCGGGCGGCGGCGGCCCTGTTCAGCCGGCAGCAGGCTGCCCGGAGGGGGCCGGCGCCTGAGCGGCCCGAGCGGCGGTAGCGGCTGCGGCGACGGGGCATCGAGGCCGCCCAAGGCGCGGCGTTCGCCTGCCCTCGGCTTGGGGCCGATGCGGCTTCCGCCTCGCCCCTTCAGCCGCCGCGGAACTCACCGCAAAGCGGCGCGCCACCTGCGGCCTCGACACCTCCTTTAAGCGATCGATTTTCGACTCGCGATCCCACGCGCGCCGAAACCGCGATCGCTCGACAGTCGATTATCGATTGCACGAAGAAACGTCGAATTTTTTAGTACTCGGCCGCATCGCACCCGCGATTCGAAAAGCACGACGCCGGTGCCATTCATTCGCCGCGAACCCAGGGTTTGCCCCAGTTCACCGCGCCCCGCACCGGCACCAACCTTGACAGCGCTGTCACACGGAATTCGTGAATCAACGCGAGGTCACCATGTCCATCGAAGCCATCAAGTCCCGGCCAGTCGTCAACGCCGCCGCCCAGAACGATCCCAACTATGTTTCGCCGACCCGCGCCGAGTTGGAAGAACTGGCCAAGGAGCTGCACGACGTCGGCGAGAAGAAGCACAAGAAGGACGACTACAACCGGCGTCTGGAATCGTTGGCCAGCGAATTTCTGCCCACGCTCAGCGCCGCCGACCGCGGCCGCTTCATCGGCGTGGTGATGGAAAAAGACAAAGGCGCGCTGGGCTCGTGGCTGCAGAAAGACCGACTGGACGGCCTGGTCGACAAGGGCCGGATCGGCGCGGAAGACCGTCAGCGCGTGCTCGACGCGGTGTCTCACGGCTATGCCGACGACAACATCCCGAAGGACAAAGCCGCCGAGTTCATCGACACCGACAAGCCCTACACCCCGCCGAAAGAACCCGACCGCGGCGACGATAAACCCGCCGAAGCGCCGAAGGACGTGCTCGGCGACGGCTTCAAGGAAGTCGGCAAGGACGACCGCGTCCTTTATCAGGACATCAAGAACGTTTCCTACCCCGGCGAGTACAAGGACGGCTGGCTGCGGTTCGAAACCGAAAAGGGCGACAAGTTCGCGGTCAACCAGAACAACTCGCCCGACGTCTACGCGACCGCCGAGCGCAAGTACCTCGACCTGGGCCAGAAGACCATCGACAACGCGCGCGAACGCGCCGGGCTCGATCCGATCGCCAAGACCGACGTGTTCTCGCTGGAGACCACCGAGGAAGTCGACGGCCACAAGCTCAAGGTCGGCGACGCGGCGATGAAGCTGATGATCGATGAGCTCAAGGGCAAGGACAATCTGTACGACGGCAGCCCGCAAGCCGAATTCCTGCGCATGATCGAAGCGCGCAGCGCGGTCAGCGACGGCAAGTTCATCCATCCGGTCTACGAGAACCGCCACATCAACGTCGGCGGACGCACCAAGACCGAGACCGAGAACCTGCTCAAGCTCGAACCGGCCGACATGAAGGAGATGCTCGACGAGGGCAAGATCAATCAACGCCTGGACGCGTTGATGCGCGATGAGCAGGTCTCCTCGCTCTATCAAAAGAGCCTGAAGGAAGCGATCGGCAAGGTGCCCGAGGAAGAACGCAACAAGATGGCCGACAAACTGGCCAAGACCGTGGAAAGCGCGGACTACGTGCAAGAGATCGGCAAGCTGCCCAAGTGGGACCAGCCGCGCGCGCAGGCCGATGTCGAAGACGCGATCTCGCAGTTGTCCCTGCTCGATCCCGATCGGGCCAAGTCCTCGGGACAGAGATTCGCGGTCAACGCGTTGGCGCGCGACATCGACGCCGGCCTGGCCTCGGATTCGTTCGCCCCGGAAGCCGAAGTCGACGGCGTGGAAGCCGGGCTCGGCGCGGTCACCAATGCGATGGAGAAGGCCAAGCTGCCGTTCGACACCGCTGAAGGCATCAAGGAATTTCTCGACAAGGGCGGCGACGAAGCCAAGCGCGACTTCGCCCACGTCGCCGCGGAACTGCGTAAGGAAGGCTACGCCCCGGAAGACATCGACAAGGCCTTCGCCAACGTCGATTTCGCCAGCGACAAGAAAGACAGCATCCGCAAGCTGGTCGGCCAACTCGATTCCAGCGGCCTGCTGCCGTCGGTCACCGGCGCGATCGGCATCGCCTCGACCGTGCGCGGCCTGGTCAAGGACGGGCTCGGCGAGACGCCGGAAGAAAAGCTCGCCGTGGCCGGCGGCATCATCGGCATGGCCGGCTCGCTGCCCGACGCGGCCAAGCTGCTGTCGAACCTGAGCAAGGGCGTCGACGGTTCGGCGCTGGACCTGCTCGGCGTGGACAAGTCGGTCAAGGACAACATCGGCGTGGACACGCGCTACGGCAACCAGGCGGTGCGCGCGATCGGCGACAACGTCGCCGACGCCAAGATTCCCGCCACCGATGTCGCCAACCAGGACCAGATCCTCAAGGGCCTGGAACAGGCCGCCGGCGACCCGGCCAAGGGCAATCTCTCGCGCATCACCCAGTCCACGCTCAAGGTCTTGTCCGATTATTCCGGCAAGGCCGGCGGCGTGCTCGGCGTGGTCACCGGCGGCATGGACGCGGCCAAGGCGTTCTCCGACGACAGCTCGGCCGCGGAGAAGGCCGAAGCCGTGCTCGGGGTGGTGTCCGGTACGCTGGATCTGGCCCCGGACGTGCTGAAGGCCGGCAGCAAATTCGTTTCCGCGGTCGGCGGCCAGGCCGCCGGCGCGGTCGCCGAACGCGTGGTCGGCGCGATCACCCGCGGGCTAGGCCCGATCGGCATCGCCCTGAGCGTGGTTTCGGAACTGGTGTCGGTGTTCGTCAACAACGCCAAGGACAAGAAGGAAGCCAAGGAACAGTACGAGTGGTTCAAGAAGCTCGGCGACGACGGCGTGACCCACGGCGACTGGAACCTCAAGTACGACTACGCGGTCACCACCCTCAACAGCTTCGGCAACGCCCGCGACTACATCAACAACCTGCGCGAGCTGCGCGGCGCCGACTGGGGCGGGCGGCAAGCGCCGGGCGACCGCAGCATCTTCGATTTCCATCGCGAGGAATTCGCCGATTTCAAAACCAAGTGGGAGAAGAACCGCGGCGCCGACACTTATGTGGAATTCCTCGATCCGGACAAGCGCGATCTGGATTTCAAGCGCGAGAAGGACCACATGGACGAAGTCGATGAGTACATGAAGGCACATCCCACCTACTTCCCCGGCTACAACGATTGGGTGCTGAAGCTGTAGCCGCCGATTGGGGATTCGCGCGCCGCCGATAACGGGTCGGCGCGCTGGCGCGCGCATGCACCGCACTTGCTAATCGATCCGCCCGAATCGCGCAATCGACTGGCCCTGGATCGCTAAAATCGCTTATGCCGTTCGAGCGACTTAACAGAATCAGTAAGATAAGGTGGCCTGTCACATTTTTTTATTGCTTCCCCGCACATCACCCGGTTGCGAGCCGACGCCCACGCGGCGCTAAGTGAACGAGCCGGCCGCCTCGGGCCGGCGCACGACGGGGAACAACATGGTCACCATCACCGACGGGAAGGCGCCGCGGCGCCGTCCCTTGCTCATCGCTATCGCCTTCGCTCTGGCCGCGCCCGCTCTTGCGGTCGCCGGGCCGCAGGATGCGCCGGCAGCTGCCGGCCAAGCCGCCGCGGCGCCGGCCGAACGCGCCGCCACCGAACTCGAAGGCATCCAGGTCACCGCCTCGCGCATTCCGCGCACCGGATTCGACACCCTGGAACCGGCCACGGTGGTCGGCGGCGAGCAAGTGCGCGAGCGCGGTTTCACCAATATCGCCGACGCGCTCAATCAGACCGTCGGCTTCGGCATCGCGCAAACGCCCGAGGGCGGTCAGGCCAACTTCGCCGCCGGCGTCAACTTCGTCAATCGCTTCGGCCTGGGCAGCAACCGCACCTTGACCCTGATCAACGGCCGCCGCGTGGTGACCTCGCGCGCGTTGACCAACTTCGGCTCGTCGGCGGGCGCGCAGGTCGATCTGAACTCGATTCCGGTGCAGATGATCGACCGGGTCGAAAACGTCGCCATCGGCGGCGCGCCGACCTACGGCTCCGACGCGATCGCCGGCGTGGTCAACGTGATCCTCAAGGACCGCTTCCAGGGCGCCGAGGTCAACTTCAACTACGGCATCAGCGACCAAAGCGACAACCAGAACCTGGGCTACAGCTTCGTCGCCGGCTCTGATTTCGCCGACGGCCGCGGCAACGTCATGTTCAGCGGCTCCTACGACGATTCCGAGGGCCTGGTGCGTTCGGACCGCACCGATTTCGCCCGCGCCTATGCATTCCCGGCCAATCCCAACGCCGCGCAAATGGCGGCCAATCAGCCCGGCCGCAATCCAGCCACCGATGGGCGGGTGAATCCGAATATTCCCTTCGACACCGGCCCGGCCGACGGCATCCCCGGCGCTGTGCTGATCCGCGATGCGCGCACCTTCACCAACACCTTCGGCGGCCTGATCCTGCCGGCCAGCGGCGCGATCACCTCAACCGGCGGCGCCTTGATCGGTTTCGGCCCGAACAAACGCACGTATCTGCAGTTCGCGCCCAACGGCGACATCGTGCCTTACGACCCGGGCGTGAACTTCGGCACCGCCACCGCGTCCGGCGGCCAGGGCCTCAACACCGCCGACATCACCGCGTTGCTGACCAGCCTGCAGCGCGAATCGGCCAACGTGATCGCCCACTACGACGTCGCCGACAACGTGCGATTGTTCGTGGAAGGCATGCACTACCACTCCGAAGCCAACCCGCCGGTCGATATCGGCAGCACCAGCAACACCACCGCCGGCACCCGCCTCAACAGCGCGCTGCTGGTGTCGTCCACGCATCCGCTGCTCAACGCGCAAGCGCGCCAGCAGTTGTCGGCGCTGAACATCGGCAGCTTCCGCCTGGCCCGCACCTCGGCCGATCTGGGCCTGACCCCGGACCGGGTGGAAACCGACATCGACCGCATCGTGGTCGGCGCGCGCGGCGATTTCGGCCTGGGTTCGCGTTCGTTCGATTGGGAAGTCTCGGCCAACTACGGGCGCATGCAGGCCACCGTCTCCTCGACCGCGCTCAACCAGCAGAACTTCATCAACGCCATCAACGTGCGCAACGTCGGCGGCACCCTGGTCTGCGATCCGAGCGCGCGCAACGCGGTGTATCTGGCCTCGGCCGGCGCCAACTCCGAGCCGATCGCCGATCCCAACTGCGTGCCGCTGGATCTGTTCGGCCAGGGCCGGCCCTCGCAGGCGGCGATCGACTACGTCACCGACCGCGCGTCCACCGACTTCGAACAGAAGCAGAAGGTGTTCAGCGCCTTCATCAACGGCAACGTCGCCGACTTGTGGAGCGGCCCGCTCAACGTCGCCCTGGGTTACGAGTACCGGCTCGAAGAAGGCGGCTTCACCCCGAACGACTTCACCCGGCGCGGACTCGGCCGCGCGGTGGCGATTCCGCCGCTCAACGGCAAGTACCACACCAACGAGTACTACGCCGAAGCGCTGCTGCCGCTGGTGTCGCCCGACGCCGACATTCCCGGCCTGCACCGGCTCGACATCACCGGCAAATTCCGCCGCGTCGACAACAGCGTCAACGGCGGCTTCAACGCCTACACCTACGGCCTGCAATGGGAACCGATCGCCGGCCTGTTGATCCGCGGCAACAAGACCCGCTCGCTGCGCGCGCCGGTGATCACCGAATTGTTCCTGCCGCAGGTGGAGTTGTTCCAGGCCACCTCCGACCCCTGCGACCGCCGCAACGTCACCGCCGGCCCCGACCCGGCGGTGCGTGCGCGCAACTGCGCGGCGTTCTACCAGCAGTACGGCCTGAACCCGGTGGATTTCCAGCAGAACAGCGCCAACGCCCGCGGCGCGCGCCAGGGCGAGCCGAACCTGGACAACGAATCGGCCGACTCCTGGACCGCCGGCATCGTCTGGCAGCCCGAGTTCATCCGCGGCCTGCGCCTGGCGGTGGACTACAACGAGGTCAAGCTCAAGGACCAGATCTTCGCCCAGTCGATCAACGACGTGCTGTCGGCCTGCTACGACAATCCCGACTTCAACGCCGCCAACGTCAACAACGCCAACTACTACTGCCAACAGGTGCGGCGCAGCGCCGACGGCCAGTTCGACATCGTCGGCGTACGTTACCGCAACGGCGATTTCATGCATTTCCAGGGCATCACCGGCGAGCTGAGCTACCGCTGGGACGCAGGCGATTGGGGCAAGTTCGATTTCACCGCCAACGCCTTGATCGTCAAGCGCTTCGAGAGCTCGACCACCGGCGTGTCGGTGGACGACGACCTGGGCGAAATCGGCATGGCCGAGCGGCAGTATCAGTTCGGCGTGGACTATCAGAAGAACGCGCTGGGCCTGAACCTGCAGGCGCGCTATCTGAGCTCGTCGGTGTTCGACAACGAGAACACGGTGGAGACCCGCGACATCCTGCGCGTGCCGTCGTACTGGCTGCTCAGCGCGGGCGCCAATTATCGTTTCGGCGATAACGTGATCGTGCGCTTCAACGTGCAGAACCTGCTCGACAAGGATCCGCCGCTGGGTACGACGCCGAGCGAGGTCGGTATCGGCACTTACGACATCCTTGGGCGGCGGTATGGGCTTAGCGTGACGTATCGGTTCAACTGAGTCTGGCGTTGGCACCAGCCTCCCTCGAGGGGGGCTGGTGTGTCGACCTTCGGGCGAAATCCGCAGGAGGTCTTTGCCGCACGCCAGCTCGTTAAACTCTCGGCCCCTTCGGCGTCGGGTCGTCCGGCGTCTGCGTGGACGGTTGTTGCGCCGCGCTCGGTGTTTGCGACTGCTGTTGGGCCAGCGTGGAATGAACCTGCTGCGAGGCTTGCGCCAAGCTCGTGGCGCTGTCTTGCGCGCCAGGCAGCAAGGCCAGTTTTGCGGTCGGGTTGCCCAACTCGCCTTGACCGGCGATCAGGCCGCTGCGGTCGTTGTTGAAGACGACGAAATCGATTCGGTCCAAGCGCTCGTTCTGGCCGCCTTGCGGGCGCTGCGCGCCTGCGAGGCTGGCGTAAGCCAGGTTGGCGGCGGATTGCTGCAGGCGTTCGCCCGTCAACGCGCCGGCCGGGATGTTCGGTGAGCGCTCGATCGCGGTCAGCGCTTGCTGGAAGCGTTCGTGGCCTGGGTGATTGCGGTCGGTTATGGAGAGCGCGCCGGGAGGCGAAGGTGCCGGCGGCTGCGGCTCAGCCTGAGCGGGTTGCGCTGGCGCCGGTTGTACTGGTGCGCCTTGCGCGGGTGCGGGCGCGCCTTGTTGCTGCGTCTGCACGCGCGCCGCCGGGCCGATATTGAACTCGGCGAAACTGCCGTCGCGGACCAGGCGGTTGAGGTTGACTGTGATTTCCGGGTTGTCCGTGGTCCAGCCTGCACCGATGTTCTGGTTTCCCTCTTGGGCAAACTGGTTATGGCCGTAAGGATTGCGCAACGTGATCAGAGCCTCGTTGGTTCGCGGATCGCGTGACAAGCCCACCACCATATAGGCATGACTTTGCTCAAGGCCATCGCGAACGTCCCGTCCCTGTGTCGCCATCGATACCGACCGATTTGCCGCCAATGCCTGTTCTACCTCAGCGTAAGCCGTATCCAGTTGCACCCTGGCACCATGTAAGGGCGCGCGGTAAGGAGGCGGCTCGGAGCGTTGGACATGATCGGGACCGGTGGGCCGCATCGGAGGGGCATCGGGATTGATGATGCGTAGATTGCGGCCTGATTCTCCGGTCAAGGCATACATGCCGTCGGCCAGGCCACCGCCACCTGTCGAATCGCCGATCGTGCGGTAGCCTCGACCCAGATTGACTTGTCCCTGCGCATCACGGCCGTACAGTTCTGCGAACCCGGCTTCGATCACGGTAGGCCACAAGGGACCATCTCCCCTGCGATTATTGTCTACCGTTCCGCCACCGCCCCTATCGATGTTCCGGCGAATATCCTCTTGCGACACAACAATCGATTCCCTGATCGGGTCGGTCCGCCCTTGACTACGCTCCTGCGTGCTCGGTGGGCGATAGAGCGCTACAGTGAACTCTCCGGTCTCGGCATTGAAGCTGATCGCATCTCGAATGCGATCAGGCTGCTGCTCGCCGAGCGAGCCCATCGGCGCGAGAAAATAGCAGTTGTAGATGTCGTCCTGACGGATATCCGCCGCATGCGGAAGGCTATCGGCTCCATATAGATTTTTGTCTGTGTACTGTCGTTCTTCCCTGGCCATAACGTTTCCCTGTCGCAATGCGTTCGTTAGTTCTTCGTCGCGGGCGCGAGTTCCAAATAGCCTGCCATGCGGCGCTCATCTGTGCCGGGCAGAAAATCGCGAGTCAAGACGAAGACCAGATAGCGCGGCGAGCTACCGCCGAATTTCCACACCAGCATCATGTAACTATCGTCGTCATACCAGCCATCTGTCTGCATCACGCCACCTAGCGTCTGAGTGACGTAGCTACGCGCCCTGGAGCCGACGCCCGCCCCTGCAGTGTCTCCGGACCGGGTCAAGACGAAACGCTGCCCCACCACCCGATACTCATGCTTCAGATATTGCTCGACCCATTGCAGCATCGCCGCTTTTGCTCGCTGCTGCTCTTGTGCAGGGGACACGGTGCCCAGCGGCTCAGGCGTCGCCGACTCTTGCCAGTCTTTGAGTGTACTGTTCGCAGGCTCGATGGTTTTGCAGCTCGCCAGCGCGCAGCAGATCAGGACCAGCGAGGCCGCGAGAGGGCGAAATTTCATGGCGAATCTCCTTTTGCCGAATTCGATCAGTTTAGACCGGACCTGTCGCGCGCGCCCATGTGTTTTGGTCCGGTGTCGCCCCAACGGATATCAGCGGCAGAGGGCGACCGTCCGCCCCCTAAAAGCCTGCCGTTGGGCGTTGCCGCTCCTTTGCCACATCGATCTCATATCCAGGCCGTTTTCGTCAACGTTTAGTCGAGGGCAAAAGTTCAAAATAGCCGATTAAGGCGCGCTCACGCGTGCCAGGTAAGAAATCATTGGTGATCGCAAAAGCGACATAGCGCGGCGGTCCACCGCCAAACTCCCACAGAAACATCATGTAATTATCATCGTCGAACCAGCCATCGGTCTTCATTGTCCCACCCAGGGTCTGCGTGACAAATTGGTGCGCCTTAGAGCCGATCCACGCGAAGTTGGTGTCCCCGGGAGCGGCCAAGACGAAACGTCGATCAACTACCCGATATTCATGCTTCAGATACCGCTCGACCCACCGCACCATCTCCGCTTTTGCGCGTCGCTGTTCGTGCGCGGGCGACACGCTGTCATAGGGTTCAGGCGTCGCGCGCTCCTGCATATCCTTGAGCATGCTGTTAGCTGGATCGATGGTTTTGCAACTCATCAGCGCGCAGGACACCACGATGACCAAGAGCGCGAGGGGGCGGAATTTCATGGCGGGTCTCCTTTTGCCAAGCGTGGCCAGTGTAGGCCGACCGAACCAAACTCCAAAGAATGGACTCTGCCAGCGCTGCCACATACGGTTTGCACCATTTCTTTCAATGTCTTTTCGCTACCTTTTCTGCTTCAAATCTATGCCATCCGATCGGCGAGGCATTCCATCCGCACCACTGCTAATCTCATAGCCGACACCTCATTAGCACGTCCAACCGCCCCATGCTCCAACGCCAACTCCAACAAGACCGCAGCGGCTGCGGCCTAGCCTGCGTCGCGATGCTGGCCGGAATCGGCTACGCCCAGGCACGCACGTTGGCACGCGCACTCGACATCGGCCCCAAGCCGTATCGCCACCGCGTCGGCGCGGGCGTACGCAGCGCGCCCGATGGCTACTTCACCGATGCGCGGCAACTGCGACGCATGTTGCGCGTGCTCGGCTTAGCCGCCGGTGCCGAACGCACGGTGTCGGATTGGCGCGAATGCGACGGCGACGGCATCGTCGCGATCAATCACGATCCAAGCAACGACCGCTGGCATTGGGACGTACATCTGCGCGATGCCGGCAGCGCCTGCGTGCTCGACCCGAACGCACGCGTGCGCAGCGAACGCCGCACCGACTTCGGCCGGATGCGCCCGGTGCGTTTCATCCCGGTGAGCGGCGCGCGCCGCTGACTCAGCGCGCGCCCAATTCGGCCAGCGAAGCAGCGAAGCGGCGCAGGGCGATGCGGATTTCGTCGGCGTCGATCACGCCATAGCCGAAGGTGATCCCCGGGCGCTCCGACGTGGTCATCGCGTATTCGGCGATCGACTGCGCGCCGGGCACATGCCGTTGCAGGCGCGCGAAGATCGCCGGCGCCAGTTCCGGGTCGCGGATGTGCGCGGCCATGTGCAGTCCGGCTTCGCACGGAATCGGTTGCAGCCACGGCGCCAGCGGGCCGCGCAGGCCTTCCATCAAGGCCTCGCGGCGCTCCTGGTAGATCGCGCGCATGCGCCGCACGTGTCGGGCCAGGTGGCCGTCGCGGATGAACGCGGCCAGCACCGATTGGGTGATGGTGTCGCTGTGCGAGTCGGCGCAGTGCTTGACCGAGATCAAGGCATCGCGCGCCCACGCCGGCGCGACGATGAAGCCCTTGCGCAGCGAGGGAAACAGACTCTTGGAGAAGGTGCCGACGTAGAACACCAGTCCGTCGCGGTCCAGTGTCTGCAAGGCGTCCAGCGGCCGGCCGCCGAAACGGAATTCGCCGTCGTAGTCGTCTTCGATCACGATCGCGTTGCGTTGGCGGGCGAAGTCCAGCAGCGCGCGGCGCCGGCGCATCGACAGCGCCACGCCGGTCGGCGACTGGTGCGAGGGCGTCACGCTGATCACCCGCACGTCGTCGGGCAACGCGTCCACGCACAGGCCTTCTTCGTCGACCGGCATCGGCGCCAGCCGCGCGCCGGCCGCGGCGAAGGCGGCGCGCACCGGCGGGTAGCCGGGCTCTTCCACCGCGACCCGGGTCTGGCCCGGCGTCACCAACAAGCGCGCGAGCAGATCGAAGGCTTGCTGCGCGCCGGAGGTGACGATCACATCGTCGGCCACGCACGCCACCGCGCGGGCGAAGGCGACGTGCTGGGCGATGGCCTCGCGCAATTCGGCGATGCCTTCCGACGGCGGGTAACTGAAGCGGGTCTTCGACCAGGTGCGCAGCGACTGCGCCGACAGCCGCCGCCAGATGTCGTGCGGGAAATGGCGATGGTCGGGGATGCCCAGACGGAAGCAGCGCTCGGGCAGTTGCCGCGGCGCTTCCGGGCGCAGGAACGGGGTGCGCCACATCGGATTCAAGCGGGTGTCTTCGGGGCCGGCGGACAGCGGCTTCGGGCCGCGCCGGTCGCGGCGCGCGGCGACGTCGGCGACCACGGCCTTGGCGCCCTGGCGCGGGACCACATAGCCCTCGGCGATCAACAGGTCGTAAGCGCTCACCACGGTGTTGCGGGCGATGCCCAGCGCGGCGGCGGCCTGGCGGGTGGCCGGCAGCGCCGAACCCGCGGCGAGGCGGCCGTCGAGGATCGCCGAACGCAGTTGCTGGTGCAGCTCCTGGGCCAGATTGCCCTGGCCGCGTTCGGGCAGGGCCAGCGGAAACTGGAAAACTGGTTCCATCGAATCTCCCCGCTCTGGCCCGATCAGGGCGCCAGAGTACTCCTATGCTGGGCCCATGAAAGCAGCGGCCGACGCCGCCCGGAGCCCGCCATGACCGATCCGACCTCCACCGCCGCGGCCATCGACCTCTATTACGCCGCCACCCCCAACGGCCTGAAGCTCAGGCTGTACCTGGAAGAGACCGGCATCGCCCACCGCGTGGTGCCGGTGCGGCTGTCGGCCGGCGACCAGCTCAAGCCCGAGTTCCTGGCGATTTCGCCCAACAACAAAATCCCGGCGATCGTCGACCACGCACCGGCCGACGGCGGCGAGCCGGTCAGCGTGTTCGAGTCCGGCGCGATCCTGCTGTACCTGGCGCGCAAAACCGGCCTGCTGTGGCCGCGCGCCGAACGCGCCCAATGGGAAGCCACCCAATGGCTGTTCTGGCAGATGGCCGGGCTCGGCCCGATGGCCGGGCAGGCCGGACACTTCCGCGCCCATGCGCCCGAAGCGGTGGCTTACGCGATCGAGCGCTACACCCGCGAAGTCCAGCGCTTGTTCGGCGTGCTCGACCGCCAATTGCGCGGACGCGAGTTCATCGTAGGCGACGAATACTCCATCGCCGATGTCGCCTGTTATCCGTGGATCTGGGTGCACACCGGCCTGGGCCAGAACCTCGCCGACACGCCCGATCTGCAAAGTTGGTTCGAACGTATCAGCGCACGTCCGGCGACCCAGCGCGTCTACGCGGGCATCGAAGATCCGTATGCGAAGGCGCCGAAGTTCAGCGAGGCCGAACGCAAAGTGCTGTTCGGTCAGAACCCGAAATCCTGAGCCCCGCCGCCACGCCCAGCCAACCTCGATGAGGTCCGCCATGCCCTGCCCGATCTGCGAAACCTGCGGCACCCAGTTCGCCGACACCGCCGCGCCGCCCGCGCACTGCCCGATCTGCGAAGACGAACGCCAATACGTCGGCTGGAACGGCCAACGCTGGACCACCCACGAATCGCTGGCGCAACGCTACGCGCTCAAGCTGGAAGACGACGCCGGCGTGCTCGGCATCGGCCTGACCCCGGATTTCGCGATCAACCAGCGCATGGCCTATCTGCAAACCGGCGCCGGCAATCTGCTGTGGGAAAGCCTGGCCCTGGTCACCGACGAAGCGGTGGCCGCGTTGCAGGCGCGCGGCGGCGTGGACTTCATCGCCATCTCGCATCCGCATTTCTACGCGGCGATGATCGAATGGAGCCAGGCGCTGGGCGGCGTGCCGATCTACCTGCATGAGGCCGATCGACAATGGGTGCAGCGTCCCTCGCCGCTGATCCGCTATTGGAGCGGCGACGAACTCAAACTGTCCGATGACGTGGCCCTGATCCGCTGCGGCGGCCACTTCACCGGCAGCACCGCGCTGCATTGGCGCCGCGGCGGCGAGCGCGGCGACGCGCTGTTCCCGGGCGATGCGTTGCAGGTGGTCTCCGACCGCCGCCACGTCACCTTCATGTACAGCTACCCCAACTACATCCCGATGAAGCCGGCCGATGTGCGGGCGATGCGCGAGCGGGTGGCGCGCTACGGGTTCGAAGACGTGTACGGCTACACCTGGGCCCGCAACATCGTCGGCGGCGGCCGCGAGGCGGTCGACGCCTCGTTTGAGCGTTACTTCGCCGCGATCGCGGATTGAACCGTCGTCGTCCTGCGTCGGGAGCACCGTCATGAGCCATGAACCGCGAGCCCTGCTCGATTACCTGCCCGCGCGCATCGGCGCCAGCGCCGATCTGCCGTGGATTCCTTCGTCCACGCCCGGCAAGTACGCCAAGCCCTTGCGCTTTCTCGCCGACGACCGCGGCTTCGTCGAACTGCTGCGGATGGACCCCGGCCTGACCATGCCGCTGCATCGCCACACCGGCGAAATCCACGCCTACAACCTCAGCGGCACCCGCCAGCTGTGCACGGGCGAACTGATCGGCCCCGGCGATTACGTGTTCGAACCGGCCGGCAACGTGGACTGGTGGAAGATCGTCGGCGACGAACCGATGATCGCGCTGGTGGTGGTGATGGGCGCGGTCGAGTTCCTCGGCCCCGGCGGCACGGTGCGCCTGCGCGCCACCGCGCAGACCCAGCGCGCGGACTACGAGCGCTATTGCCGCGAACAGCGCCGGCCGATTCTGGATCTGACCGACCGCTGATCCGCTCAGCCTTCCACGAACGCCTGCAGGCGCAACAAGGCCTGATCCCAGTGCTGGGCGATGCGTTCCAGCGACTGCCGCGCCTGATCGAGTTGCGACGGCTCGAACTCCCACAGGCGCTCGCGCCCGCTTTTCAGGTCGCGCACCAGTCCGGCTTCGGCCAGCACCTGCAAGTGCTTGGTCACCGCCTGCCGGCTGATCTGGGTGCCGGCGGTGAGCTGGGCGATCGACAGCGCGCCGCCGGCGCACAGCGCCATCATCAGGCGCAGACGGGTTTCATCGCCGAGCGCACCGAACACCCGCGCCGATTTGCGCAGCGCCGGGGCCTTGAGCGGGGCCGGAGCGGGCTTATTCGACATAGCGCTGGATGTTGAGGATCTGCTGATCCCAGCCGTCGGAGTTCATCCGGAACGCTTCTTCGCGGCGCGCGGCGGGGACTTTGTCGAAGCCCGATTCGATCACCCGCAACAAGGTGCCGCCTTCGACCTCTTCCAGAATGAACTCGACCAGGGTCGGCTCTTCCTGCGAATAGTCCTTGTCCGGATCGACCGCGTAGGGATGCCAGTGGAACGACAGCAACCGCTGCGGCTCCAGCCGCTGCACGACGAACTTCGCCAACAGATGCTCGTAACCCGGGTAGGTGATGTGGCCTTGGGTGGTCTGCCCGG
Organism: Pseudomonas sp. CGJS7; assembly: GCF_036961695.1. Classification (NCBI taxonomy): domain Bacteria; kingdom Pseudomonadati; phylum Pseudomonadota; class Gammaproteobacteria; order Pseudomonadales; family Pseudomonadaceae; genus Pseudomonas; species Pseudomonas sp. CGJS7. Next base: position 21,687 of record NZ_JBAMDI010000073.1, read on the forward strand.
GAACGAAGCGCTGGCCCTGGAATTTCACCCCGAACCATTCGCCGAAGGATTCGGCGTCGGCCAGCGCGTTCCAGACTTTGGCGCGCGGCGCCTTGAGCAGGATTTCGCGTTCGATGCGATCGGTGCTGGATGCGTTCATGATAGGCAACCTCCTGGGTGCACTTCATCCTGCCCGGATAAAATGCAACCGTAAAGTTGCCTGTTAAGCGGAGGCCGGGACGGCGGCGTCTTGCGCGGCCAGTTCGCGGCACAGTTGGGCGGTGGCTTCGTCCATCGGGAAACAGCACTCCACGTGCAGCTCATCCAGGGTGATGTCGCGCGGGGTGCCGAAGGTGGTGATGGTCGAGAAGAAGCGCAGCTCGCTGTCGCCGTGGCGCAGGATCGTCGGCAGCAGCGGCGAAGGCGCGGTGTCGAACTGGCGCCGGCGCCAGTGCGCGGGCACGCCGGGATAGGCCAGCGCCTCGGCCAGCAGATTGCGCGCCACCGTGTCCGACGGCGCCGCGGCGACCGCGTTGTGCAGATGGCGGATCAGCTCGCCGGCGATTTCTTCCCAGTTGGCCACCGCCGGACGCAGGTCCTCGGGGTCGAAGATCTGCCGGATCATATTGCTGTGCCGGTTGGGCCGGCCGTCCATGACGAAGCGGTTGACCCGCACCGCCGCTTGATTGGCCATCACCACGTCCCAATGCCGATTGAGCAGGAACGCCGGGTACGGCTCCTGCTGCTTGAGCACGAACTCGATCGCGCGGCGGATCTGCGCCAGTTCCGGGGTGGCCAACGCGGTTTCCGGGTACATCGGCGCGAAGCCCGCCGCGACCAGCAAGGCGTTGCGCTCGCGCAGCGGCATCTCCAGCGCGTCGGCCAGGCGCGCGATCATTTCGCGGCTGGCGTGCGACTTGCCGGTTTCCAGATAGCTCAGATGCCGCGCCGACACGCCGGCGTCCAGGGCCAGATCGAGCTGGCTCAGCCGCCGCGCCGAGCGCCATTCGCGCAGCAATGCGCCGACGCCGACGTCGCGGGCCGATGAGCGCGCGGCCGGAGCCTTGAGCGCGGAAGACAAAGAGTGGGCAGGAGTCATGCCGCGCATCATAGAAGCGGCGCGGAGCCGAAACCATGACCTCGCAGGTCATGCAGATTGCACCTGCCGCGTCATTGAGCCCATGACCCGAAGCGCGAATCATCGCCTCCCATCGAAACGCCCCGCCGGGGCTCAGGAGACACCTCATGAATCGCAGGACTTTCATCCATCTGGGCTTGGGCGCGGTCGGCGCGAGCTTGCTCGGCGGTTGCGCCGTCGGCTTGACCGGCGCCTCGGCCGGTGGCGGCGGCGCGGCCGGCGCCGGCGCCAAGGGCGCGTGGGACGCCGCGGCCTTCCATGCCGCGCGCCGCTTCGTGCCGACCTCCTTCGGCGAGATCGCCTATGTCGAACGCGGCAGCGGCCCGGTCGCGCTGCTGCTGCACGGGTTCCCGCTCAATGGCTTCCAATGGCGCGGGGTGATGGCCGAACTGGCGCCGCACCGCCGCTGCATCGCCCCGGACTGGCTGGGCCTGGGCTACACCCGCGTCGCCGAAGGCCAGAGCGTGGCGCCGGACGCGCAGGTCGGCATGCTGATCGCGTTTCTGGACAAGCTCGGCATCGACCAGGTCGATGTGATCGCCAACGACAGCGGCGGCCAGGCCGCGCAGTTGCTGGTGGCCGCGCACCCCGAGCGGGTGCGCAGCCTGCTGCTGACCAACTGCGATACCGAAATCGACAGCCCGCCGCCGGCGGTGTTGCCGGTGATCGAAGCCGCGCGCCGCGGCCGCTTCGCCCTGGACACCTTCCCGCCGCAGCTGGCCGACCACGAATTCGCGCGTTCGGACAAAGGCATCGGCGTGCTGTGCTTCACCTATCCGCAGCACCCCAGCGATGAGGCCATCGAGACCTACTTCCGTCCGCTGGTGGAATCGCCGCAACGGGTTCGTTTGACCGACGCCTATGCGATCGGCCTGGACCCCAACCCCTTGGCCGGCGTGGCCGCCACGCTCAAGCAGCGCGATCTGCCGGTGCGGATCCTGTGGGGCACCGGCGATACGATCTTCACCCCGGCCGCGCCGGAGTACCTGGACAAGCTGTTCCCGAACTCGCGCGGCGTGCGCAAGATCGAAGGCGCCAAGCTGTTCTTCCCGGAAGAGTTTCCGCAGGAGATCGCGGCCGAGGCGTTGAAGCTTTGGAGCGGCGCTTGAGGTAACGAACGCTTGCGCCGCCGCACGGTGATCGCGCCAACCCAGACGGCATAGCGATGCCATGACAAGTGTCAGCGAATAGCGCCGGTTTTGCCCGCGCTATTCGTTTGTGGCGAGTGCGCTGCCGCAACGGAAACCGCCGCGCGCAGGCTTGCGCTGCGCGATGCCGGACACACGAACATCGACCGCAGCATTGCCGCTTTCGAAACGCGTCGCCCTCTAATCATTTAGTCGAATGCTTGCGCGCCTTGGGCTCCGGGGGCGGCGGCGGGCCGCCGTAGAGGCGCTCGTAACTGGCTTCAAGTACGCCGCGCGGCAGCGGCGTCGCTTGCCCAAGCAACGCATGCACCGAAGCCAGCGTCCGCGCATACGCGCGTTCGTTCTCGCCCAGATAGAGCAGATTCTCCATTCCCACCGTGTCCCCGGGTTCGCGCAAGAACGCAGCGTAGTAGCCGCCCGCGCGCATCCGCGTACCGCAGCAACCGCCGCGGTAATACCGCACCGTGGCAGGCGGCGCCTCGCCGCGAACGCGCGACAACACCCGGACCTTGCTGACGACCTCGCGCGCCACCATGTTCGTACCGCGCGGACGGTCCGATTCGCTTTCGAGCAAAACGAACGTATAAATCCGGTTCGCTTCGCGCATGCCGGTCTCGCTCAATGGCGGAATGCATTCGCAGGCATGCGCCTGCAACCATCCGCCTCCGGCAAGTATCAATACCAACAGCTTCATCGATTGCCGCATGCCGTTACGCTCCCCGATCGCCGACGCGGACGGGGTCTGCCCCTCTGGGTTCCCCCTGCCCCGGATCCGCATGTTCACACACGCCACCCCGCCTGACGCTAGCCTCAACGGCAGATGTGTTTGTTTGTATCGCCCCAACGTGTCGCACCCGCCGGCGCTACCATGCCGGCTCGCATGAGGTGGCCATGAATAAAGTCCTGCTGATAGAGGACGACGCCCGTCTGGCCGGGCTGATCTCCGAGTACCTGCAACGCTACGACTTCCAGACCTCGGTGGTGTTGCGCGGCGATCAGGCGCTGGCCGCGATCGAGGACGATCCGCCGGATGTGGTCGTGCTCGACCTGATGCTGCCCGGGATGGACGGCTTCGATGTCTGCCGCCAGATCCGCAAGCAGTCCAGTCTGCCGATCGTGATGCTCACCGCGCGGGCGGATTTGTTCGATCAGGTCACCGGCCTGGAAGTGGGCGCCGACGATTACGTGCTCAAGCCGGTCGAACCGCGCCTGCTGCTGGCCCGCCTGCGCGCGATCCTGCGCCGCAGCCAGGCCCAGCCGCAGGCGGCCGGGCCGTCGATGCTGAGCTACGGCGGGCTGCAAATCGACCTCACCGCGCGTCAGGTACGCTGGAAAGGCGATGAGGTCGACCTGAAGACCGCGGACTACAATCTGTTCGTGATCCTGGCGCAGGCCGCCGGCCGGGTGCTCAGCCGCGACGAGTTGCTCAGGCGCTGGCGCGGGATCGGCTTCGACGGCGTCGACCGCACGGTGGATGTCAGCATCTCGCGGCTGCGCCGGCATTTCGCCGACGACGCTCACGAGCCGCGCAAGATCAAAACCGTATGGGGGCGAGGCTACCTGTTCAGCCCGATCGCCTGGGAGGACTGAATGCTTTCGATGCTGGTCCGGCTGTACCTGACCGTCGCCGGGCTGCTGCTGTGCTCGATCCTGATGGTGCAGCAGGTGTTTCCTTACCTGTTTCCGGATCAGTACTCCGCCTCGGCCCGGCACGAGTTCGTCGGCGAGCTCACCTTGCTGCGCGACCGCCTGCAGGGCGCCAGCGGCGCGGAGTTGAGCCTGCGCCTGGCCGAACTCAACCGGCAGACCCCGGGCCGCTACAACCTGGTCTCGTCCGCCCGCCTGGCCGCGTTGCCCGCGCGGGTGCGCGAGGATTTGCAGGCCAGCGGCACCTCCAGCGATCACGTCAGCAGCGAGCATCACCACATCTATCTGCGCCTGAGCGGCGGCGAGATCGTCGAGATCGGCTACACCGAGAACGATTTCCCGATCCGCTATATCGCCTACCTCACCGTGTTCGCGATGGTGCTGCTGGGCCTGATGATCTGGCTGCAACCGCACTGGCGCGATCTGGAGCGGCTGCGCGAGACCGCCGCGCAGTTCGGCGACGGCGATCTCGGCGCGCGCGCGCGGTTGCGCGGCGGCTCATCGATCCGCCAGCTGTGCGCCTACTTCAACAACATGGCCGATCAGATCGGCCGGCTGATCCAGTCCCAGCGCGACATGGTCAACGCCGCTTCGCACGAACTGCGCACGCCGATCACCCGGCTGGAGTTCGGCCTGGCCAATCTGGCCGACACCCTCGACGATCGGGTCGCGCGGGCGCGGGTGCACGCGCTGCGCTGCGATGTGGAGGAGCTGGATCTGCTGGTCGGCGAGCTGCTGACCTTGGGCATGCTGGAACGCAACGGCGCCGCGCCGAGCCTGGAACCGGTGCAGCTGGCCGCGTTCCTGCGCGCCTCCACCGGGGTGTCGGCCGAAGAACTGCGGATCCGTTCGACCCAGATCGAATGGGCGATCTCGCCGAGCCTGGAGGTCGACGTCGAGCCGCGCACCCTGCGCCGGGCGTTCTCCAACCTGATGCGCAACGCGGTGCGCTACGCCGACCACACCATCCGGGTCGGCGCGGAGATCGACGGCGAGGACTGGCTGCTGGTGGTCGAAGACGACGGCGTCGGCATCCCGGCCGAGGATCGCCGCCGGGTGTTCGAACCCTTCTATCGCCTCGACCGCAGCCGCGACCGCGCCACCGGCGGCTTCGGCCTGGGCCTGAGCATCGTCCGCCAGGTGGTGGAGCGGCACGGCGGCGCGGTCCACGTCGAGGCCTCGGCGCTGGGCGGGGCGCGCTTTGTCGCGCGCCTGCCGCGGCGCCCCGGGCTATGGCCGGGACGGCAGCGCGGCGAAGGCGAGGACGAACTGGATCATTCGTTTCACATCCAATGACCCTTTTTTCGCGCGCAGTACGTTAACTGGTTCGCGGGCCGAAGGTTACGGCCCTTGCCACCACGCTCGTTCACGCTGTGACGGGCTCCCAGGAAGGAATCGCGATGCATACGGAAATGACGCCCGCGCACGAGGATGTCGAGTCGCAGGTACTGGATTTGGCCAATCAGGCCATCGGCCACCAGGTCAACGGCGAGCCGGGCCAGGCCGCGCAGCATTGGCGCCGGGCGATCGCCCTGGCCGACGCCGGCATGAACGAAGACGAGATCCGCTACTGGCTGCGCAGCGGCCTGGCCGAAGCGCTGTACCAGTTGGGCGAAGACGCGGCCTGCATCGTCGCCGCGCGCGAGGCCCGCGCCTGGTGCCTGCAACAACACACGCCGCTGGCGGCGCTGCTGCTGGGCCAGGCGCTGCTGCGCGGCGGCCGCGCCGACGCCGCGGTCGAGCCGCTGCGCGAGGCGCAATCGATGATCGGCGCGCGTTTCCTGGAAGCGGTGGACGCCGAGCATCGCGACGCGATCGCGCGGCTGCTGGCTCAGCCGCGCGCGGCCTGAGCTTACCGGTCTCGCAAACCTCGCCCCGAACCGGATCCGGATCGGGGCGCGCTCAGTAGCGCGTCCACCATTGCACGGTGCGTTCGAAGTGACCGATCACGGTCTGCGCCAGGCGATGCCGGACCTGGGCCGGATCTTCGCTCGGGTCGCCGCAGGCGATCACCCGATCCACCGCGCTGTGCATCACGGTGAAGAAGATCACCGCGGTCATGCGCGGATCCGGCGCCGCCCACACCCGCGCGGCGATGCCGCCTTCGAGCAATTCGACCAGTTGATCGACCACCGGGTTGTCTTGCCACTGCTGGCGGTCGTGGGTGCGCAGGTCGTGAAACACCGCATCGTGCAAAGCCACGTGATCCAGATAGCCGTCGACCGCCGCGCGCACCCAGGCGCGCAGACGCGCGCTCCAATCGCCGTCGCGGCAGCGGTCCATCGCCTGCGCCGCGTGCGCGCAGAAGCGCTGCACGAAGCGCGTCTCCACCGCCGCCTGCAGGCGTTCGCTGGACGGATAACAGCGCCGCAGCGCGCGCAGCGGCAACCCGGCCGCGGCGGCGATATCGCTCAAGCCGACCCGGCGCGTGCCGCGCTCGATGAACAAGCGCTCGGCCGCGTCCAGCGCCGCCGCGCGCAGCGCCTCATGGTCGTCGGCCGGGGCGACCGCGGCGGGCGCGAACGCCGGCGCGTAAGCGGCCACAGGGGACAGGACGGACATCGCCGCCACCTCCACAGATGAGAATCATTCTCATCATAGCGCATTCCGGCCGGCCGTGCCCGGCCCGGCATACCCCACCGTCCGGACATCGAACCTTCGCCCTGGGACCAGACTTTTCCGCTCGCCAAAGCGTCCGCGATTTTCCCGAGAGGACAATTTTTCACCATCGCTCACCAGCGTATGCGACGACGATCGACATTCGTTTGCGACTAAATCATTTGCCGAAAACAAAATCGAAATGCGAGCGGCGGAAACAAAACCGAAATCATCACAACTCGCGCGTGACCTGGCGCGGGCTTGCCGTAGCGAGAGCAAAAACGCCGATTTCCCAGGGAAAAATCGCGGCCGCGCGAAGGACAGGTGATTTTTTCGCCAGCGCCGTCGCTGCAGTAAAAGCTTCACATATCCGTCTTGTGATCCGTCTCTCAACGCTCGCTTTGTAAATACTCGACTTGTGATCCGTCTCTCACCCGGCTTGATGGACATGACTTGAGCGCTCGGGGATATTGATTCGGAAGGCGCAACACCACGCATACGCGCAGTGCCGCTTTCGAACACAACGGTTCGCGCGCACGGTCAGCCCGAGTACGGCGCGTGACGCGAATCGCACATGCACACCCGCCCGACCCGCAGCGACACTTATAAGAACTCAGGCCCGCCGTCCGCGCGCAAGCGCCGGATGCACACGGAAGAGGCCATGCCCCGGCGCGCAGCGTCGCGGCCATGTTTGTACTTAGATTCGCAATACACACGGAGAGGGGGCCACTCGTAAGAACGAGTTGGCCGCAGGCTCGCGCGCGCTGAACACCACGCGCCGGCGGACGTCGAGTCCGTCGGTCGATGGCGGCGTGCGGCCCGGCGGCCGCTCAAAGGAAAGCGCAATGAATCACGTCCATCCCCCCGGCTTGCCCCTGACCACCGCCCAGCGCGGTTTGTGGGTCGGACAAAAGCTCGCCGCAGTCGAAGCCACTTTGAATATCGCCGAAGCGGTGGAGATCCACGGACCGATCGATCCGGCGCTGTTCCAACGCGCATTGCGCCAGTTCACGCAGGAGGCCGAGGCCACTCGCAGCTGTATCGTCGAACACGGCGGAATGCCGTATCAAATCGTGCGCGATCAGTACCCGTTCGAATTCCCTTACATCGACCTCAGCGGCGAAGCCGATCCGCGCGCCGCGGGCGAGCGCTGGATGCAGGCCGAGCTCAACAAGCCGGTGGATCTGATCCACGACCCGCTGTGGGTCGGCGCGATCTTCAAATACGCCGACGATCTGTACTGCTGGTACCAGCGCGCGCACCACACCGTCTACGACGGTTTCAGCGGCGGCATGGCGGCCAAGCGCTTGAACGAGCTGTACACCGCCTACATCGAAGGCCGCGAACCCGAGCCGGTCGAATACGGCACCCTGGCCGCGTTGGTGCAGATGGAAACCGACTACCGCGATTCCGAGCGCTTCCGCCGCGATCGCGAGTACTGGCTGGAGCAACTGGCCGACTTGCCCGAAGCGGTGACGCTCGCGCGCCGCCGCGTGCGCAACAACGGCGGCCTGCGCCGCGCCAGCGGCCATGTGCCGGAAGCCTCGCGCGAGCGTCTGGCCCAGATCGCCCGCGACTGCGGGGTGAGTCTGCCGCAGGTGCTGATCGGCCTGATCGCCGCGTATTACCACCGCGCCAGCGGCGCGGAGGATCTGGTGTTCGGCATGCCGGTCACCGGCCGGGTCAATCACGCCATGCGCAACACTCCGGGCATGGTCGCCAACGTGGTCGCGATCCGGCTGAAGATGCAGCCGGACATGTCGATGCCGGAGTTGTTCGCGCAGGTCTCGCGCGCGGTCAAATCGGCGCTGCGCCATCAGCAGTACCGCTACGAAGACCTGCGCCGCGACCTGGGCCTGGTCAATCCCGATCAGCATATGGCCTGGCTCGGCATCAACATCGAGCCCTACGACTACGGCAACTTCGGCGGCCACCGCGCCAGCGGCAAGAACCTGCACAACGGCAGCGCCGAAGACTTGATGGTGTTCGTGTTCGACCGTCTCGACGGCCAGGGCCTGATCATCGATTTCGACGCCAATCCGACCTTGTACCCGGCCGCGCATCTGGACGAACACCGTTCGCGCTTGATGCGCCTGATCGATGCGGTGCTGGCCGAACCGACCATCGCGCTCGGCGCGATCGACGTGCTCGGCGAACAAGAACGCGCGCGCGTGCTGCACGGCTGGAACGACACCGCCGCGGAGTTGCCGGCGGCCACCGCGCTGGAGCAGTTCCAGCAGCAGGCCGAGCGCACGCCCGACGCCATCGCCGTGGTCGCCGGCGACACCCATTTGAGCTATCGCGAACTCGACCGGTCCAGCACCCGCCTGGCCCATCGCCTGATCGCGCGCGGCGTGCGTCCCGGCGACATCGTCGCCATCGCCCTGCCGCGCGATGAAGTGTTGATGGCGGCGCTGCTGGCGGTGTGGAAGGCCGGCGCGGCGTATCTGCCGCTGGATCCGGAATCGCCGATGCAGCGCATCGCCGCGACCCTGGACGACGCCGCGCCGAGCGTGCTGCTGACCACGCCGAGTTTCGCCGACGGCTTCGCCGGCCGTAACCTGAGCCTGGTGTTCGCGCACGAACAGGACGAACACTACGACGACCACATCGCCGCGCCGCTGCCGCGTCCGAGCGCCGAGGCCACCGCGTATTTGATCTACACCTCCGGCTCGACCGGCCGGCCCAAGGGCGTGGAAGTCAGCCAGCACAATCTGACCAACTTCCTCGCCGCGACCCAGCGCCTGTTCGCGCCGACTTCGGCCGATCGCTTCCTGGCCCAGACCACGGTCGCCTTCGACATCGCCTGTTTCGAGCTGTTCCTGCCGCTCAGCGTCGGCGCCCGCATCGTCATGACCACCGCCGATGTGATCCGCAATCCGATCGCGTTGGCGCGGTTGATCGCCGAGCACGGGCTCAACTTCGTCCAGGCCACGCCGACCTTGTGGCGGATGCTGCTGGCCAACGCCGATGTGCGCCTGGACGGCGTGCATGCGCTGACCACCGGCGAAGCCTGCCCGCCGGAACTGGCGCAGCGTTTGATCGCCGCGGCCGCGCGGGTCACCAATTTGTACGGCCCCACCGAAACCACGGTCTGGGCCAGCGCGATCGAGCTGACCGCGCAGGACGTCGCCGACGGCGCCTCGCCGCCGATCGGCCGGCCGCTGCTCAACACCCAGGCCTACGTGCTGGATTCGCGCTTGCAGCCGGTGCCGACCGGCAGCGTCGGCGAGTTGTACGTCGGCGGCGCCTGCGTGGCCAAGGGCTATCTCAACCGCGACGACCTCACCGCCGAGCGCTTCTTGTCCGATCCGTTCGCCGGCGGCGACGCGCGCATGTACCGCACCGGCGACCTCGCGCGCTGGCGCGAGGACGGTGTGATCGAGTACCTCGGCCGCGCCGACCATCAGGTCAAGATCCGCGGCCACCGGGTTGAGCTGGGCGAAATCGAAACCCACCTGTGCGGGCTGGATTCGATCGCCGAAGCCGCCGTCGCGCTGCACGGCAACGGCAACGGCCAGACCCTGCTCGCCGCGTACCTGGTCCCGGCCGAGGGCGCGCGCATCGACGCCGAAACCGTGCGCCGCGCGCTGGCCGTGCGCCTGCCCGATTACATGGTGCCGTCGAGCTATACCGAACTGAGCGCGTTGCCGCTGACCGCCAGCGGCAAGCTCGACCGCAAGGCGCTGGTGCCGCCCGCGCGCAGCCGCCAGGCCGCGTACGTAGCCCCGCGCAGCGAGACCGAGCGCAAGCTGGTGCTGGTGTGGCAGCAGATTTTCGGCCTGGAACAGATCGGCATCCACGACAACTTCTTCGAACTCGGCGGCGACTCGATGACCGCGGCCGAGCTGGTCGCCGCGTTCCCGAAGCATTTCAACTCCGAGCTGTCGCTGGGCGCGCTGTTCGAAGGCTCCACCATCGCCAGTCTGGCCGCGTACCTGGAACGCAGCGGCGGCGAGGACGATCCGCTCGGCGCGCTGCTGTCGCTGCGGCCTTCCGATCAGGACCGTCCGCTGTTCTGCATCCATCCGGTGACCGGTTTCAGCTGGGCTTACACCGGCATCCTGCGGCATCTGGACGGCGTGCCGGTGTACGCGCTGCAATCGCGCGGCCTGCGCGGCGGCGGCGCGCTGCCGGCCAGCATCGAAGAGATCGCCGCCGACTACATCGCGCAGATGCGCAAGCTCCAGCCCAGCGGCCCGTACCGTCTGCTTGGCTGGTCGCTGGGCGGTTTGATCGGCCACGCGATCACCGCGCAGCTGGAACACGTCGGCGAGCGGGTGGAACTGCTGGCGATGATGGACTCCTACCCCTTCGTCGCCGATCCGGCGGAAACCAGCGAAGCCCAGCAGGCGCAGGCGGTGCTCAAGTTCCTCGGCTTCCAGCACCGCGCTTACGACAACCCGCCGCAGGACATGCGCAGCCTGGCCGATCTGCTGTGCCAGGAATACGACGTGTTCGAAATCCCGCTGGTGCAGGAAATCATGAAGGCCGACGCCAAGCTGATCGAGAACGTCGCCGCGGTCACCCGCAACAACCTGAGTCTGGCGCGGCGTTATCGGCCGACCCAGATCCAGGCCGACGTGGTGTTCTTCAACGCCGGGCTCAAGGAGCACGTCGACCTGGACGGCTTGCTGCACTACCACGCGCACGCCTGGCAACCCTTCGTCGGCGGATGCATCGACGTGCACGACGTCGACTGCCATCACCAGACCATGCTCGAACCGCGCCCGGCCGCGCACATCGCGCGGATCCTGCGCGAGCGCCTGCGCTTGCCGCAGGCCGAGCCGCAACGCCGCGAAACGCCGCTGCCGGCGCCGTTGCCGGATGCCGCGCCGCTCGCGGTCGCCGCCTATTCGTAAGGAGACGCACGTGTCCGCTACCCAGCTTCCCGCTTCGCTCAACATCCCGGCCGCCAACAGCGATTCCGCGCCCGGCGCGATCGTCATCTTCACCGTCGGCACCCAGGGCGACGTGCGTCCCTGCGTCGGCCTGGGCCAGGCGCTGCACCGCGCCGGCTATCCGGTGCGGATCGTCACCAGCGAGAACTTCGCCTCGCTGGTGCGCGAGGGCGGTCTGGAGTTCTGCGCGATCAGCGCCGACTTCAGCGACCTGTTGACCAACAATCCCGAGACCGTCGACAAGGCGCTCAATCCCTGGTTCCTGGTCAAGCACACTCGGGCCAAATTCGCCGAGTGGGCCGCGACCTGGGCGCAGGAAGCCCGGCCGGTGTGCAAGGGCGCCGCGCTGCTGATCGGCACCGGCATCGTCACCCAGTTGGCCAAGGCCCTGGGCGAATCCGAAGGCGTTCCGTTCCTGCAAGCGCATCTGCAACCGTTCACGCCCTCGCGCAAACTCTCGCCGCTGTCGTTCTGGTCCAAGCGCGAATTTCCGGGCTCGGTCAACATGGCCTTGTTCGCGGTCATGAAGCTGCTGGCCTGGTACACGCTCAAGCCGGCGGTCAACGGCGCGATCCGGCCGCAGCTCAAGCTGCCGCTGTTTCCGTGGTACGGGCCGTTCTTCGACAAAGACCCCTTGCGCATGCGGGTGTTGTACGGCTACAGCCGCCACATCCTGCCGCGTCCGGACGATTGGCCCGAGCAAGTGCGGGTGACCGGCAGTTGGTTCCTGGATCAGGCCAACGAATGGCAGCCGCCGCAATCGCTGACCGATTTCCTGGCCGAGGGCGAGAAGCCGATCTACATCGGTTTCGGCAGCATGCTGGCCAACAACGCCGAAACCTTCACCGATATCGTGGTCGACGCGGTGCGCCTGAGCGGCCGCCGCGCGGTGCTGGCGACCGGCTGGGGCGGCCTGCGCCGCGATCCGGGCCGTCACGACGATCAGCTGTATGTGATCGAAGCCGCGCCGCACGATTGGCTGTTCCCGCGCATGGCGATGGCGATGCACCACGGCGGCGCCGGCACCACCGTGGCCGCGGCGCGCGCGGGGATTCCGTCGGTGTTCGTGCCGTTCTTCGGCGACCAGCCGTTCTGGGCCCGGCGCATGAACGAATTGGGCACCGCGCCGCCGGCGCTGGACCGGCGCACGGTCACCGCCGAGCAGATGGCCCAGGCGATCAAAGACGCATTGCTGCCCGAACGCGTGCAGACCGCGCGCGAACTGGGCGAAAAGATTCACGCCGAAAACGGCACCGCCACCGCGGTGCGCACGTTAGGGGAGTGGGGCCTGCTGCCGCCGTTGCGCGGCGGCGACGAAGCGAAGTCGCCAGCCACCGCGCAGCCCGCGCTGGAGTTGGTGCAGGTGGCTTGAGCGCGCGCTTCGAACTGGGTGCGAGCGCCCCGGCCTGTCCGCCAGCGCGGACAGGTCGGGGCGTGGTGCGCTTGCAGTTGGCGGCCCTCATCCCCCCTTCGGGCACCTTCTCCCGCAAGCGGGAGAAGGGCTCGTAACCCACCTTCTCCCAGAGTTTGATAGCCCCTCTCCCGCTTGCGGGAGAGGGGTTGGGGTGAGGGCCCGCAAGCCGCGAAGCTCTATTCGCACCCCCTGCAACGCTCCCACCGGACAATACTCGGTCCCCCGCGCAATGCTCTAATCGCGCCACAGCCCGAGAGCCGTCCGCATGCAAAGCACCGACATCGAACTCGAACGCCTGCGCGTCCGCCGCGAAGCCCGCCGCGCCGAACTCGCCGCGCAATCGCGCGACCGCAACGAGCGCGAAGGCCGCGCGCTGTGCCTGTCCGGCGGCGGCTACCGCGCCGCGCTGTTCCACCTGGGCGGCCTGTTGCGTCTGCACGAAGCCGGCCTGCTCGCCGGCCTGGGCATGGTCAGTTCGGTGTCGGGCGGCAGCATCGTCGCGGCGTGGTTGGCCTGCCGTTATCTGGACACCCGCCGCGACGCCGAAGAAACCTTCGCCGAGTGGTCCGACCGGATCGACTTCCGCGCCAGCGTGGTCGAGCCGTTCCGCGAAGTCGCCGCGCGCGATCTGCGCACCTGGCCGGTGCTGGCGACCGCCGCGCACAACCTGCTGTGGCCTTCGCACCGCATCGCCCTGCTCGAACGCGGCTATCAGCGCATGTTCGGCCAACGCCATCTGGACGATCTGCCGGAAACGCCCGCGTTCGTGTTCTGCGCTACCGACCTGACCTTCGGCGTCAACTGGGAATTTTCGCGCCGCCGGGTCGGCGACTATCTGGCCGGCTATTTGCGCGACGGCGCCCAGCGGGTGCAGCTCAGCCGCGCGGTCGCGGCCTCATCCTCGTTCCCGCCGGTGTTCGGCCCGGTGCGTTTCCAAACCGCGCCCGGCGAATATCAGCGCGGCCACTACCAAGGCGACGACGCCGAGGAACTGCGCGCGCGGATCGAACTCAGCGACGGCGGCGTGTACGACAACCTGGCCACGGAGCCGACTCTGCGGCGCTACCGCGAAGTGTTGGTCTCCGACGCCGGCGGCCCGTTCGTGTTCCAGAGCAAGCGCTGGTGGCTGCAGCAGTTGATGCGCTACACCCAGGTCATGAGCAATCAGGCCGAAGCCTTGCGCAAGCGGCTGTTCTTCGGCCAGGCCGAGAGCGGCAGCATCACCGGCGTGTATTGGGGCCTGACCGGCAATCGCGACGAAGGCGCCGACGGTTACAGCCCGGCCCTGGTGGCCCAGGTGCTGGGCCGGATCCGCACCGACCTGGACCGCTTCCTCGACGTCGAATTCGAGGTCCTGGTGAACCACGGCTACTTCGCCTGCGCCGATGCGCTGTCGCGGCAGAACGGCTGGGTGTCCGACGCCACCGCGGCGCTGGCGTGGCCGTATCCGGACCGAGCCAACGAAACCCAGGTCCGTCACTGGCTGCGGCGCAGCCACGCGCGCGTGCTGCACCGGCGCTGGTGGGGCGCCAGCTGAGCCTCAGCCGTTCGCCGTTGCTCCGCGCGTGCACGGCGCGAACAGGTCCAGGCGCTTTTGGTACACGCTGGTCTCCACCTGCATCAATCCCAGCACCGAGTGGAACAGGTTGTCCTGACTGGCCGGCCGCGCCGATTCGTTGCGCAGGCACTGGGTGTCCAAGCCGCGCGCCGAACTGAAACCGGGCGAGAACCACATCACCATCGGCACCTTGGTCTGGGTTTTGGGCGCGATCGCGTACGGCACGCCGTGCAGGTACAAGCCGTTCTCGCCCAAGGATTCGCCGTGATCGGACAGGTAGATCATCGCGGTATCGCGCGAGCTGTCCTGGGCCAGATAACGGATCGTACGGGCGAGGAATTCGTCGGTGGCCAGGATCGCGTTGTCGTAGGCGTTGACGATTTCCTCGCGGCTGCAGCGGCCCAGCTCGTTGGTGTCGCAGGTCGGGGTGTAGCGGCGCAGGCGCTGGGGATAGCGGCGGAAATAGCTCGGGCCGTGGTTGCCCAGTTGATGCAGCACCACCACCGCGTCGCCGGGCTTGGCGTCGATGCGCTCGCGCAGGCCGCGCAGCATCACTTCGTCGAAGCAGCGCTCGGCGTCGCAGAAGGCCGGATCGGTGTCGTGTTCGAACGACTCGAACGGCAGGCCCTTGCACACGTTCTTGCAGCCGGTCTGGTTGTCGCGCCACAAGGTTTGAATGCCGGCGTATTCCAGCACGTTGAGCAGCGACTCCGAGCCCTGGATCTTGTCCTTGTCGTAGTTCTCGCGCCCGTACGGCGAGAACATGCACGGCACCGAGACTTCGGTGCTGCTGCCGCAGGCGGTGGTGTCGGGGAAATTGATCGGCGCGATCCGCGCCAGCTCGGGCGTGGTCTGGCGCTGGTAACCGTTCAAGCCCCAGTTCTGCGCGCGCACGGTCTCGCCGACCACGATCACCAACAGCCGCGGCTTGCTCGCGGCCGGACGCGCGGCCATGCGCGCGTCGGTGCCGATCGGCGCGCGTCCGCGCACGCGCGAGGCCGAGTCGTCCAGCGCCACCCGGGCCAAAGACACCAGATAGTTCGCCGGCGTCGCCAGGTGACGGATTTCCTTGTGGTTGCGCATCAGCGCCGAGATGTCCTGGAACGAGCCGAGGATCGCCAGGCCCGCGATCAACAACGAGCCCAGCAGCAAGCCCGCCCGGATCAGCAACGCGCGCCCCAGCGGCCGCAGCACCAGCTTGACCCGCCATAGCAGCAGCGCCGGCAAGATGCCGAACAGCACCACCGGCAACAACAACCCGACGCTGAGCAGTTCGCCCGATTCCTTGCCGTCGGACTGCAGCACGTTGCGGATCATTCCGGTGTCCAGGTAGACGCCGTACTGACTCATGAAGTGGGCCGCCGCCGCGGTGACCAGCAGCAGCACCGTCAGCAGCGGCTTGACCGTCCAACGGTTGAGCAGCACGCCCAGCAACAGCGCGGTGATCGCCACCAACGCTACGAACATGCAGACCGCGACCCAGGCGCCGTGCGCGGTGCCGATCGCGCCGGCGGCGGACACCGCGCGCCAGAACGCGTTGTTGGCGAACGCGGCGAAGAACACGCTGGCCAACAGGATCAGCGTTTCCACGCTGGCCTGCGGCCGATAGGCGAACCAGGCCGGCCAACGCAGTTGCGGACGGGCGACGACGTTCATCGGCCCAGGCTCCGCAACAGCGGCAACGCCGCCGGCGCCTGCGCGGAGGCCGGGCGCCGGGCCATGCTCAGGTACAAGGCCAGCGCGACGAACCAGGCGATCGCCAGCGTCCACACATCGTGGGAGACGAAATGGGCGCCGCGCAGTTGCTGGGAAAAGCCGAACAGCGCGCCCAGCCCCAGGCCGATCGCCAATCCGACCCAGCGCAGGCGCGGCTGCACCCACAAGAAGAAGAAGTACAACGCCACCCAGCTATAACCCGCGCTGGCATGCCCGGCCGGGAAACACTGGCCGCGATCCAGTCCCGCCGGACGCGCATCGAACAAACCGAAGTAAGCGTTGGCGCCGCCGTAACGGCTCAGGTCCCACGGGCAATCCATGTTGGTCAGCGACTTCAGCCCCGACACCAGCGACACCGCGATCAGCGTCGCCAGCAGCAGGTACGCCAACGGCCGCCGCCACGCCGCCAGCGAAGCCCGCGACCGCGCGAAAATCCAGAACGCGAACACGCCCAGCCACGCCGCGGTGCTGGCATCGCGGCCGAAGCGATGGATCAGCCGTTCGGTCACGAACGCGTCCTGCCAGGCCCAATGCCCGCCTTGCAGCGCATACCAACGATCGGCCAACCAGAAATCGCCGCCCAGTCCCAGACACACCGCGCTCAGCACCACCAACGCCAGCAGCGGCCACAGCGCATGCGCGCGGAGGAAGTCGCGCGCCGACGCCTGCCCCGCCCCGGATCGGGGATGGGCGGGTATGGCCTGGATCTGCCTGGCCCCAGGCTTGGACCGGGACGCGGGAAA
This sequence comes from Pseudomonas sp. CGJS7, assembly GCF_036961695.1. Taxonomy (NCBI): domain Bacteria; kingdom Pseudomonadati; phylum Pseudomonadota; class Gammaproteobacteria; order Pseudomonadales; family Pseudomonadaceae; genus Pseudomonas; species Pseudomonas sp. CGJS7. The sequence goes on from NZ_JBAMDI010000073.1 coordinate 38,529, forward strand.
CAAACTCATCGACGGGACTCATTCGGCAACGGGCCTCGCCGTGGGCGAGCAGCCCGAAGGGGGAGGATTCCGGGCCGTGGCGATGATCGAAGCGGCGTTGTCGGAGACCGGTCGGAACTAAGTTGAGGCCGCGTTAAGCGACCGCGCGCGTTCAGCCACGGCGCCCCGGGCCCGCGGCCACAACCGCCAAACGCCCAATGCGGCCAGGCGATTCCTACAAATTTCCGACACGGGCCGGCGACACTGCGCGGCCCCAGGGGCACGGCGGCGACCCGATTTGCGACGCAGTGCCCCGGCTTGGGGCAATATCGCCATGGCCGCACCCGGCGGCAGGAGAATTCGGCGCATGCGCCTGTTGGTGGTCGAAGACAACCGCAATCTGGTCGCCAACCTCTTCGATTACTTCGAAGCGCGCGGCCACACCCTCGACGCCGCGCCCGACGGTCCGACCGGCCTGCATCTGGCGGTCACCCAGCATTACGACGCGATCGTGCTGGACTGGATGCTGCCGCGCCTGGACGGCCGCGAAGTGCTGCGCAGCCTGCGCGAGGAAGCCGGCTCCAACGTGCCGGTGCTGATGCTGACCGCACGCGACGAATTGCCCGACAAGATCGCCGGCTTCCGCGCCGGCGCCGACGATTACCTGACCAAGCCCTTCGCCCTGCCCGAACTGGAAGTGCGGCTGGAAGCGCTGACCGCGCGCGCCGCCGGCCGCGGCCGCAACCGGGTGCTGCAGGTGGCCGATCTCAAACTCGACCTGACCACCCTGGAAGTCAGCCGCGGCGGCCGCCCGCTGCACCTGTACCCGGCCTGCCGCAAATTGCTGGAAGTGCTGCTGCAGTCCAGCCCCGGCGCGGTCACCCGCGACCGCCTGGAGCATTCGCTGTGGGGCGACAGCCCGCCCGACGGCGACATGCTGCGCTCGCATATCTACGAACTGCGGCGGGTGGTCGACGGGCCGTTCCCGCTCAAGCTGATCCAGACCTTGCCGCGGGTCGGGTATCGCCTGGCCGCGCCGGCCGAAGCGGCGCACGCGGCAGAACACGACGGCCACGATGACCGCACCGGCTGACCCGCCCGCCGCCACCAAACCGCGGCGCCGCTCCAGCCTGCGCCAACGGATCATGCTGGGCTTGTTCGGCTACACCACGCTGCTGTCGATCGCGGTGGTGGTGCAAGGCTTCTTCGTCAACGAACACGCCGAGCATCTGGTGTGGACTTCGTTGATGAACACCGAGCTCGACCATTTCATCGAGCGCAGCCGGATCGATCCGGACTACCGCTGGATCGACACCAACATCCTGAGCCTGTACGACAGCGCCACCCGCCCGCCGCCGCGCGAACTGGCCACGCTCGGGCCCGGCGTGCACGACGAAGTGGTCTATCACGGCGTCGAGTACGTGATGCTGGTGCGCGACATCGACGGCCGCCGGCTCACCTTGTCCCTGAACATCGACGACATGGAACATCGCGAGTTCGATCTGGCCCTGACCATCGCCGGCTCGGCCATCACCACCTTGCTGCTGTTGTGCGCGGTGATCGGCTGGGGCGTGCACCGGCTGGTGCGCCCGCTCAGCAACATGGCCCAACGCATCGGCAACCTGCAGCCGCATCGCGCCGGGCAGCGGGTCGAGGTGCCGGAAGCGGCGAGTTCGGAACTGGTGGTGATCGCCGAAGCGGTCAACGACTACGTCGAACGCAACGACCGTTTCGTCGAACGCGAACGCGCCTTCATCGACAGCGCCAGCCACGAGCTGCGCACGCCGATCGCGGTGATCGCCGGCGCGACCGAAATCGCCCTGGACCAGAACGACCTGGCCCCGAGCACCCGCCATCAGCTCAACCGCATCCACCGCACCGCCCGCGACGTCGAGCAACTGATCTCGCTGCTGCTGGTGCTGGCCAAGGACCCCAAACGCCTGACCGCCAACGCCGACCGCGTCGCCCTGGACCAGTTGCTGCCGGAGATCGTCGAAGACCACCGCCACCTGACCCGCGACAAGGACCTGACCTTGTCGCTGGCGCCGATGCCGCACTGCGAGATCGTCGCGCCGTTGCCGATCGTGCAGGTCGCCATCGGCAACCTGCTGCGCAACGCCATCGAGAACAGCGACCGCGGCGAGGTAACGATCCAACTGCGCGACGACGCTACCGTGGTCATCGAAGACCCCGGCCACGGCATGACCCCGGAAGAAATCAGCGCGCTCTACACCCGCATCGCCCGCGGCGGCCGCGAGGGCGGCGGCATCGGCCTGGACTTGATCTCGCGCCTGTGCGAACACCTGGGCTGGACCCTGCGCTTCGATCAGGCCGAACGCGGCACGCGCACCACGCTCGCGTTGCGCGGCACGCTGTAACGCCGCCGCCCATAGCCGCGCAACCACCACCCGTCATTCCGGCGAAAGCCGGAATCCATTTTGACGTTGCTCTGCGCTTGTTAACCAAGAGCCATCGGCCCGCCCGCACCCGCCCCCATCAACCTTCGTGCGTCAACGCCACCGCCTCACCCATCCGAACCGCCCGATACGCCTCTTCCACCGCCGCCGCCCCGTACTTCAGCTCCAACCGCTTGACGATGAAATGCCCGCGCGCCATGTCCTGATAGTGATTGGTGAACAGCACATTCATCGTCGCCGCGGTCGCCGCGCCGAGCACCGGCACGATCTGCGCCGCGGTCTTCTCGGTGATGATCACGCCGAAACGCGTGGCCACCGCATCGATCAGCTTGGCCAAAAACGACGCGGCCTGTTTCTTCGCGTAGGCGTGAGTGACATGATGCGCGCCGCGATGGCCGGCCATGTGCACCAATTCCTTGGTCGCGTTCTTGGTCAGCTCCGACAGCACCCCGCGCGAGGCGTAATACCCCGATTCGGACGCGTCGTCGTCCTTGCTGTTGCCGCCGAAGGCGAACACCTCCACGCAGGCCGCCTGCACCCACGGATCGGACACCGAAAACCCTTCGCTGCGGGCGATGTCGGCGACCGAGCGCATCATGATCACCGTGGTCACCGGCAGCTCCACCGCCAATCCGGCCACGCCGAACAAACCGCCGGCCGCGCCGGACACCGCCGCCGCCAGTTTGTGGGTCTTGGTCGAGGGCCCCTTGCTGGGCACGTCCTTGACCGTCCACAGCGCCGCCGACGCGGCCTTGTGCAAAGCCGAGTGCACGGTTTTCTGAATCCGGCTGTGGGCGAACTTGGGCAGCTTGGACATGCCGAATTCGATCGGCGCGCCGGCCAGCGCGGCCATGCGCGCGGTGATCGACGGCGTTTCCAGCAACGCGACCGCGCGCTTGAGATCGGCCGCGTCGCGCGGGTCGTCCAATGGGCCCAGTGTCTGCTCCGTCATGCTCGCCTCGCTCGATGCGCACAGCCGCCGTCGCGGCGGGATGCCGCGTACTTGCCCGACATGGGGCCGCGGCCGGCTCGCGCCAAGGCCTGTCCGAGTCCGCCGACGGCCGCGCTCAGCCCGGCTTGGGCACGCGCACCATCCGCTCCAGCAGATGCTCGGCGATGTCCTGCGGCTGCAGACAGCGTCCGGTGTGCACCGGCGACATCTGGATGATCGAGCTGCGCTTGGCCGTCAGCCAATGGAAGCGCGCCCGCGCCGGCAACTGACCGATCGGTCCGGCATCGCGGCCGCCCTGGCAGATCCGCTCGATCGCCTGCAGATGCAAGCGCACCGCCTCGACGTCGACGCTGGGGTCGAGCGCGCGCAGACGGCCCGGATCCAGTTCGATCCCGGCGACCAACAGCCCGGCCTGCGGGCACGACACCAGCACGCCGACGTTGACGAATTCCTCGCGCTCGACCCGCGGCACCACGCGGATCACCGCATAGTCATAGCTGGAGCGAGCGGGCATGGATCGCCTCCTCGACGAACGCGCGCGGCGATTGCACGCGGCGGTTGAGATAGTCGGCGTAGGCGCGACGGTGTTGCTCGGCGTCGGCGAAACCGGGCTCGTCGGCCAGCCACGATTCGGGCAGCAGTCGCACGATCGAGTCGACCAGTTCCGGCGCGATGCGCCCGGCCATGTCCGCGTCGATCCGCGCGATCTCGCTGGCCAGCGGCAGCAGCACGTGATCCTTGATCGGCGCGAACCGGCCCGACGCGGCATTGGCGGCGTTGGCCCAGTCGTGGTGGAAATACAAGGCCGCGCCGTGATCGATCAGGTTCAGGCGCCGATGCCACAACAGCATATTGGTGTTGCGCGCGGTGCGGTCGACATTGGCGACGAAGGCGTCGAACCAGACGATGCGCGAAGCCAGTTCCGGGTCCGGGCGGTCGACCAGCGGATCGTAGTTGACCGAACCGGGCAGATAATCCAGCGCCAGATTCAGCCCGGCGCTGGCGCGGATCAGATGCTGGATTTCCGGATCCGGCTCGGTCCGCGCCATGTCGGCGTCGAGCTCGACCAGCACGATTTCCGGGATCGGCAACTGCAGCTCGCGCGCCAGTTCGCCGGCGACGATCTCGGCGATCAGCGCCTTGCGCCCTTGGCCGGCGCCGCGGAACTTCATCACGTACAGCCCTTCGTCGTCGGCCTCGACCACAGCCGGCAACGAGCCGCCTTCGCGCAGCGGCGTGACATAACGGGTGGCGGCGACGGTCCTCAACACGATGGCGGTCTGGCGCGGTGCGTGGGCGTGCGCGAAACGCGCGATGCCCGGAGCGCACACATTAGGCGGGCGGGCGGAAAAGCGGAAGGGGCGCGTAGCGGCGCGGGGCAAACGGCGGGCGGCGAATGTTGAGAGCCGTTCTGGTCCTTATTGGGTCTTCAGCGATCGAATCGACCGCCTTGCGGCTTGCGGCTTACGCCCCCTCGCCCTCACCGTCGTTCTCCCCTCACCGTCATTCCGGCGGAAGCCGGAATCCATTTTGATTTTGCTTCTGCGCTATTCCCGCATCGCGCCGCACAGCAACAGCAAAATGGATTCCGGCTTCCGCCGGAATGACGGCGTGGGAGTGGCGGCGTCGGGAGACCGGGCTCAGGGCTCAGCCCGCAACTGCGCCAGCTGATACCGCCGCTCCTGGCTCGAACCGCCATAGCCGTAAGCGGCGGCCCGCGCGTCGATGATGTGGATGTAGGAGGTGTCGTGGACGTTGCCGATCAGCTCCGACAAGCGCGCGTGCACTTGCTCCAGGTAGCGGGCCTTTTCCCCCTTGGTGTTGGTCTCATCGGTGATGCTGATGTCCAGGTGGTAAGCATTGCGCCCCCACTCCTCCATCGAGCGGCCGTCGATGAACCAATGCGCGCGGTCGACGTAATGGACGGCGATGGCGATCAGCTCGCGCGGCTTGCCCAGCACCTCCACGGTCAGATCGGCGATCAAGGCGGTGGCGCGGCGGCTCAGGTCGGCATCGGGGGTTCCGGACAGTTGCAGGTTCAGGTGCGGCATGGTGGCGGGCTCTGGGCGGGCCGGCATGACTCGGCTCGGGGATGCAGGTTCAGATTAGACTTGCCGGAACCATCGGAATAGCGGGAAGATCAGACCCCATCCATCGGTTTATCCGATATCAAGGAGGGCTGCGATGCGCAGTCTGGATTTCGAACAACTCCGCGCGTTCGTCGCCGTCGCCGAGGCCGGCAGCATTTCCGGCGGCGCCGGCCGGGTGTTCCGCTCGCAATCGGCGATCAGCGAACAAATCCAGAAGCTCGAAGCCGCCGCCGGCACCGCCCTGCTGCTGCGTTCGCGCAACGGCGTGTCGCCCACGCCGGCCGGCGAGCGCCTGATCGGGCACGCCCGGCACCTGCTGGCCCTGGGCGAGCTGGCCCTGCACGACGTGCGCAACGAACCCTTGCGCGCCGACGTGCGCCTGGCCGTCAGCGACTACTTCCGTCCCGACGAAATCGCCGAACTGCTGGCCCACCTGGGCCGGCACTGCCCGCACCTGCGCCTGCAGGTGGACGTGGGCCAAAGCGCCGCGCTGGCGCAAGGCCACGCCGACGGCCACTACGACCTGGCGGTGACGATGGAAATCGCCCAGCCCCGCCGCGGCCGCGCCGCGGCCTCATCGGCCACGCTGTTGCGGCAGGAGCCGCTGGCCTGGGTCGCGGCGCCGGGCCTGGACCTGCGACGCGAATCCGAGCTGCCGCTGGTGTTGCTGCCGCCCAGCTGCGGCCTGCACCAGACCGCCGTGCGCAACCTGCAGCGGCAGCGCACCGGTTATCGCATCGCCCACACCGCAAGCGGCGTCGCCGGCGTACAAGCGGCATTGCGCGCCGGGTTGGGCTTGGGTTGTCTCAATGCCTCGGCGCTCGGGCCCGGGCTGGCGATCGCGCGCTCGGCGCGGCTGCCGTCCTTGCCGCAATGCAGCTTCGGGTTGTTGTCGCCGCCGGCCGAGGCCGCCTCGAACCTGCACGACGCCGGAGCGGTGCTGCGCGAGTTCTTTCGTTGACGCGCGCGTTCAGGACGGCGGGTGCGACAGCGGCCCCACACCGGACGTCGTCGGCCCCGTTTTGCGGCTGGCGCCAGCGGTGCGGGCCGGCCTCATGAGCCGCCACACGTTCTGACAGCATCGACAACCATCGCCGCAAGCGCCGCGACCATGCCAGCCGGCCTCGGCTCAATCTTCCACGGCCGCGCGCATCGATACCGGCGGCCTGGATTCGGGTCATCTGAATATCGCGATACCGCCGCGAGCATCGGCCACAAGTACGGCCGAATCTGTGCTTCGCGCAGCGGCTCACGACATGAACGGCGCCGCCCCCTATCGAAGGGCCGTCCTTCCCAGCGATCGTCGCCACCTCATTCGAGCACGTGCATCGATGAAGATCCGCGTCGATCCGAACCAGCCGATCGTGCGCCTGCCGTTGAACTCATCCACCGCCACCGCATGGCGCGGCGCGGGGATCGGCCAAGGCCCTCCACCGCACCTTCCGGAATGCGGCGGAACGGCACTGGCGGTCAGAGCAACATCAATTCCGATCGCTCCTTGGTGCTGTTGTCGACGAAGAACATCTTCTTGCCCTTGTCGGCGCGATCTTCGACCACCTGATACAACCGCAGCGCCTGACGGATGGCGGCGGTCTTGCTGACGCCTTTGCGCACGCACAGTTCCTCAAGAAACTGCATTTCGCTTCCGGCCAGATTGAGCGTCATACGACGTCTGGTTTCTTTCACCTTACACCTCGTGTGTTGACTGAATAGTTCGAACAAGCTGGCCGACGACTCCGGCCCGATGCGAAACCCGATCCAAAACCCGGTGCCCGTAGGCGGCGGTTATGCCCTCCTTTGCATGATTTCCATTGAAAATCTGCGCCTTCGCGTTTCACCGGAGCCGAGTTCAGGCACTGATCACGCATCCGGTTATCCTAGATATCGCAACGAGGCCGCATTCGCGGACATGCACAAACACATCAGTAACTGCCCACCATGTTCAGGAACCAGCCGCGGTGGTCGTAGTCGAAATTGGTCAGGTCGTCGCTGAAGTCGGTGAAGTTGTAGCCCACGCCCACGCGGAAGTTCTTGCCGATATCGCGATCGACGCCGACCAGGAAGCCGCGCTTGCTGCCGCCATCGCGGACATCCAGCCAGCGGTATTCGGCCAGACCGTGCCAGACTTGCTTGAACTCATAGCGGGCTTGCGCCGCGACGAAGGTGGTCGACGAATCCGCCCACTCGCCCTGCATCCGGCCAAAACGCACTTCGCCGACCCTTCGCGCCAGCTTGCCGGCGAACTCCCAGCGGTGGTTCGGGTGGTAGATGCCTTCGAACGACAGCACCTGGCTGCGCTGGTCGTAGTTGGCGATGTTGGGGCCGGTCTGCTGCAGCGCCGACAAGTCGTATAAGTAGGTGTATTTGCCGAGCAAGGCCCAGCGGGTGTCGTTGTACGGGCGCCAGGCGAAGCCGATGTTGCCTTCGACGAACTTGGCGCCGGCACCGCGGTCGATCCGGTCGTGGGTCTGCGAGTAGTTCAATCGGCCGGCGATGCGGAAACTGTCGTTGAGTTTGTGCATGAGGCGGTTGCTCGAGGTCCATTGCTCGCGCCGCTCCGCGCCGGTGTCGCGGCGCCACTCCAGTTTGCTCGACCACTGCGTATCGACCGAGTTGCGGCCGCCGCTGAGGCTGATCGCACGCCGGTCCACCTGTCCCAACTCCTCGCTGCGGTCCAGACTCGCCTCCTGCAAGGTGAAGCCCAGGTTCCAGCCTTCGCCCGGATAGAAATCCATGCCGTAGGTATGCGCCAGGCCGGACTCGTTGGGCGCCTTGAGGAACTGGCTTTCGTTGAAAAGATTGACCTGATTGGACAAACGCCAACGCTGGCCCAGGGTCCAGCCGGTGTTGATCCGGTCGTTGAACAAGGGATCGTGCTCGGTGCTGTCGGTGGAATAGGTGTAGGTGCCGTACAAGCTGTGATCGGGCGCCAGCCGGTACTCGGCGTTGAGCTTGGCCGCGTCGCCGCGGTCGCCGCTGGTGAGCTCGGCGCCGACGCTGGACAACTCGCCGAACAAGTACTTCGCGCCCAGGCTCAGCGCGTCGTTGTCGGCGTACTTGCCGCCGTCGTCGTCGACGGTGGCCTGAGCGGTGCCGAACAGTTCCCACTGCGTGCCGACTTGCTGGCGATACTCGACCGCCGCCAGCACGCCGTTGGCGCTGCCGCTGAAGCGTCGCTCCTGCACCCGTCGCAGTTCCGCACTGACGGTGACATCGTCGTTCAGACGCCACTCGCCGGTGAGCTGGGCCTGGGTCAGCGATTCCTCGCCGCGCTCGGCCACGCTGTAGCGGCCGAACAGACGCACCGCCGGGGTGAGTTCGCCGAAGAATTCGAAACCGCGTTCCTGGATCGGCAAGCCGGCGTCGTAGCGCGAAATCGAATAACCGGCGTCGACCTTGCGCCACCATGCGCCCGCACTCCAATCCTGCTGGGTCCAGCCCAGCTCGCGCAGGTTGGCCCTGGCTTCGAGCGAACGCGCCTTGCCTTCGCGATCGGTCAGGCCGGAGTTGAGCTCGGTGAAACTCAGGCCGCCGTTGTCGGAGAAGAACACCGGCGCGCTGGTCGCCCGGGTCCGCGATTGCTCCAGCTTGAGGAAGGTGCCGCGACCGGCCTGCAAGGTGACGTCCGCGCCCTTGAGGCTGTAGTCCTCGCCCGAACGTTTTTCGTCGATGTAGGTGCCGCCCACCGCGAAGTGATCGCCGAACCAGTTCTTGCCGCGGAACCCGGCGGAGATATCGTCGGCGTCGAAACCGTCGGGCACGTACTCATAGTCGGCCAGCAGCACTTGCTGATAACCGTCCAGCGGGGTGTCGTGGGTCAAGGTCCTCAGGCCTTGCTGCGACACCTGCGACAGCGGCTTTTCGAGCAGGATGCGGCCCTGCAGCTCATCGATTTCATAATCGGCGCCGCGCACCAGATCGACCCGCTTCTCGACCCGGCCGGTGGTCGGATCGCGCACTTCGACCACCAGCTTCTCCGAGCCGGGCAGCACGTCGCCGTGCTTGAGGTAGTACAAACGGCCGCCGGTGCCGATCAATTCGGTGTGGCCGGGCGCGGTTTGCGCTTGCGAGCCGAACACGCGCAAGGCCGTGCCCGGATCGCCGATGGCGGTGGTGCGGCGGCTGCGCCAGTCGAAGGCGCCGCCGTACAGCGAGCGGTTGTACTGCGCGTACTCGGTGCCGGTGATGCCGGTATTGAAATTGCCCCACAGCGCCTGGTTCTTGTCCCAGTCCACGCGCAGGTACAGCCGGCCCATGGTGTCGACATCGCGGTAAGTCGTCGAGTCGTCGCCGTACACCGGGTAATACTGGTCCGGGTCCAGACGGCGGAACACGTCTTGCGGATCGGCGTCCCAGAAGCCGTTGAACAGCTCGCTGATTTCGCGTTCCTGGGTGTCGGCCTGGGCGGTAACCAGATACTTGCCCTGGATTTTCCCCTTCAGATAGAACGCCAGACGGCCATCGATCAGGAAGTTGTCGTCGTAGCGATCCTCGCGCACCACCGGCTCGACCGAACCGGACGCGCTGTTGCCCGAGACGGTGACATCGGCCATGGCGACCGCGAACAGATAGCGCCCGGTGACGTCGACATCGATCGCGTGCTGCAACGCCGGCTCATTCTTGCGCCCGACCTCGATGTCGAAACGGTGCTTGCCTACCGGCACCAGATACTCGGCGACCAGCTTGCGCTCCAGATCGACCGGGTGCATGCGGCCGTTGATCCGGATCGTGGCGCCGTCGGGAATGTTGCGCCCCTGCAGACGCACGCGCGAGCCGTAGATCGGGATGTTCTGCTGGCGCAGGTTGTCCTGGCCGAAGATGCTCTCGACCTGGCTGCGTTGTTCTGCCTCCTGCAAGCTCAGCGCCGCGCCGAATTGCTTCTGCGCGGCGTCGCGCAGGATCTGCGCGCCGCGCTCGGCTTCCTCCGGCCGGACCAACTGGATCCGGCGCGGGAAGGTTTCGTCGAAGCTGCCGTCCTCGCCGTAGGCGCGCACGATGTAGATCAACTCATCGGATGCGCGCAACTCGATTCCGGCCGGCACCGCGCCGTCCCATTCGACGTCGGCGACCGCCGCCAGCGGCATCGGCACCGTCGCGATCGGCTGGACCAGATCGGTGTCGGTGGCGCGATAGATCGACACCTCCGCGCGTTTGATGAACGCGGCGTAGTTGTTGTACGCGTAGAAACGCACCGGCTTGGCGATCTTGCCGCCATTGAAGGCGACCAGCGAAGGCGCCGACACGGTCATTTCCGGACGGCCGAGATCGGGGTCCTCGGTGGCCCAGATCACCCCGCCGCCGGGCAGTTGCATCGACCACTTCCCGACCACCACCGCCTTGCCCGGAATCGGCTTGTTTCGCCATTCCGAGCGGACGTCCTCGGCCTCGACGGTCACCCGCCGATCGGGCTGCAGGATCTGCGACGAAGAACGCTCGCTGTTGCCGTGCGTGATCGGCTGGCGTTCGCCGCGCGTACGCAGTTCGAACAACACACCTTGGTCGCTCCCGCAACCGGAGGCATCGCAGTTGACCTCGGCTCCGGCCCGCGGTCCGGCGGGCGACGCGCTCGGCTGCGCCGCCGGCGCCGGCACCGGCGCGCCGGTTTGCGCGCTGGCGACTCTGGCCAAGCCGCTGAGGATGCAGATCAAGGTGTAATCGAGCAGTTTCATTTTCATGTTCATGGCGGCCCCCTCACTTGCCCGGCTTATCGGCAGGGGCTGCCGGGTCGTTGCTGATGTCGACGCGCAGGTGTTTGCGCAGTTCCGGACCGGCGTGGGCGACGATCGCTTCGAACACCGCCCGCGTGCGGCGCATGCCGAGCGCGACGTTGTACTGGTCCGAAGCGCGCAGGTCGGTGTGGCCGGTGACGATCACGCGGGTTCCGCGCAATTGCTCCAGGGCCGCGGCGATCTTGGCGATCACCGGCAGGTACTGCGGCTTGATCGTCGCCTTGTCGGTGTCGAACAACACCGTGCCCAGCAACGGCCACTCGGCGAAACCCACCACCATCGTGGCCGGATCCTGCGGATCGGTGCGCACGCTGATCCGCAGCGCCTTGAACAGTTGCGGATCGACCCGGGTCTCCAGCGACTTGCGCACCGCGAAGGCGCGGTCCAGCGCCAACACTTCGCTCTCGCCATTGGCGGTGATCACGATCTCGCCGCCGCCGTACTGCTCGACCTTCGACGCCATGTCCTCGATCGCCGGCAGGTACTGCGGCGTGACCTCGGCGCTGCCCGGTGCGAACAACACCTCGCCGATGCGCATTTCGACCTGCTCGCGCTTGCCGGGGAGTTCGCCCGGCGGCAGCTTGACGCCGAAATCGAAGCGGACCGGAATGCCCGGGGTCAGACGCCGCACCAACGGGTTGTCGGTGGTGAACGTCGCGCCCGGCGGCACGGTGGCCGGATCGACCTTGAGGATGAAGTTGCGGCCGCGTTCCCACGGACCGCCGGCCACGCCCTCCAGGTGATAGCGGCCGAACTGATCGGTTTCGATCAGCAGACCTTCGACCGAGGCGATGCGCACGCCGGGGATGCCGCGTTCGTCGATGCCGTGGTTGCTCACGATGTAGTCGACGCGATAGCCCGCGGCGGTTTGCGCGACCTGGCGTTCGACCTTCGGATCGGCGGCGGTGAGGTTCTTGGCCGCGTCGCCGCTGAGCTCGGTGCGGGTCTTGCCCGCCGCGTCCATGCGCACGGTGATGCCCTGCGCCGTGGTCAACGCGAAGCCGTCGTCGAACTTGGGTTCGCGCAACAACTGGCTGATCACCACACGGTGATCGGCGACCGGATCGGCCTCGGACTGACGCGCGCCGATCTTGCCCAGGTCGATGCCGTGCAGCATCGGCGAGCTCGCATCGGGTTCGGGCTTGGCGCCGTCGCCGCGATCGACCGTGGTCGAGTTGGCGACATAGGCTTCGGCCGCGAAACCGCCTTGCACGCGCACTCGAGTCAAGTCGGCCGGATCCTGCCAGCCGTCGCTGTCGCGGTCGTCGAACACGGTACCCACCAGCAACGACTCATCGAGCAGCGGATCGGCGATCAACTGCACTTCCGCGGTCGCTTCGTTGGAACGCTGGTCGCCGTCCTCGGCGTAGGCGCGGTTGATGTGGATACCCGGACGCACGCCGGCCCCGACTCGCAGCAGGTACATCACGCTGGCGCTTTCGCCGGCCTTGATGTCGATCTGATCGACCTTGACCGGATCGCTGCCCACTTGCCGGCCGGCGCTGTCGCGATCGGCCACCTGTACGCTGCCCGCGACCAGGCTGAAGCCGACCGGCGGCGTGTCGGTGAGGGTCGCATCGATCGTGTCGGTCTGACCGACGTTCTTGATCGTCACGGTGTAACGGACCAGGTCGCCGATCTTCACGTCGCGCGGAGTGGCCTGCTTGGTAACGAACAAATCGCTGCTGGCTTCGGGCTCGACCGGCATGATCGCGCTGGCTTGCGCGGTCGCCGTTCCGGCGACGGTGCCGCCGCCGATGGAGCCGTAGCGCGCGGTCACCTTGACCACGTTGTCCAGGGTACCGCCGATGTCGGCTTCATCGCGGGTGATGGTGTGGGTGTAGGGATTGCAGTCCGTGCTCGCTCCCGGCGCCAACGAGGTCGCGCCGCAGGTCAGCGCGGTGGCCGGATAGTTCTCCATCACGTCGCTGGTGGCCATCTCGTTGAGGGTGATGTTGCCGGTGTTGGTGATGCGCACGGCGTAGGTGATCACGTCGCCGGCATTGCCCACGCCCTGCTTGCCTTGATCCAAGGTCAATGTCGCGACCTTGACGATCTCCACCGCCGGACGCGCCTGGATCGGCACGACCACGGTCGGGCGGCAGCGCGCTTCGGTCGAACCGGCCGGGCACACGCCAGGCGTGCTGGAGTTCACCGTCGCGGTGTTGACCACCGAACCACTGTCGGCATCGGCCTGGACGACCTTGTACTTGCCGCTCAGCACGCAGGTGCCGGTCGGCGCGACGCGGGCGCAGGCGATGGTGTTCGGCGAGATCTTGTCGTCGCTCACGACCACATCGACCAGGTCGACATTGCCGGTGTTGGTGACGGTGACGGTGTAGGTCAGCGTGTCGCCCACGCTCACACGTCCGTCGCCGTCTTCATCGGCATTGCCGGTCATCGCCTTGACCGAGGTCAGATTCGGCTGCTGCGTCACCGGCACATCCACGCGCGGTTTGCACTTGGGATCGGCCGAACCGATCGGACACACCGGATCGCCACCCGGAGGCGGCGTATCGACCACCGTCGCGGTGTTGCGGATCGTGCCGGCGTTGGCGTCGGCCGCGGTGACCTTGTAGGTACCGGTCAGCACGCAGGTCGCGCCCGGCGTCACGATCGCGCAGGTGATGGTGCTCGGCGCGATCTTGTCGTCGGTCACGACCACATTGCCCAGATCGATAGTGCCGATGTTGGTGACGGTGATCGTGTAGCTCAGGGTGTCGCCGACCGTCACCGAGCCGCTGGCGTCTTCGTCGGCGTTGGCGGTCAACGCCTTGATCGAACGCAGCTCGCCGTTGCGCGGCAGCGGGGTTTGGGTGGACGAAGGCGGCGAGGTGACCGGCGGCTGGTTCGGCGGGGTGCCGGTGGCGGTCGCGGTGTTGTTCGCGCTGCCGGCGTTCACTTCATCCTGAGTGATGGTGTGAGTACCGGTGCACGTGGTGCTCGCGTTCGGCGCCAGCGTGGTCGCATCGCAAACCGCCGGCGCGTCCAGCTTGGCGTCGGTCACCGTCACGTTGGTGAGCGTCACGTTGCCGGTGTTGGTGATCGCGAAGCGGTAGGCGATGGTGTCGCCGGCGTCGGTCGCGGATGCGTTGGCGCCCAGGTTCGTCGTCGGGGTGCCGGCGGTCTTGAGCAAAGTCAGAGACGGCTCCGGCTCCGTGGTCGGCGTGGTCGTGGTCGACGGCGTGCTGGTGATCGGCGGGCTGCCCGGCGGGGTGCCGGTCGCGGTCGCGCTGTTGTCCACCTTGCCGTTGCTCACGTCGGCGGCGGTGATGGTGTAGGTCACCGGACCGCAGCTGGCACTTTGACCGGCCGGAACGTTCGACGGCGTGCACGCGATCGGCGTGACCGACAACTTGCTGTCGTTGATCACCGTGTTGTTCAACACGACATTGCCGGTGTTCGACACGGCGAAGCTGTAGGCGATGGTGTCGCCGGCATCGACCAAACCGTTGCCGTTGACGTCGGTCGGCGCACCCGCAGTCTTCTGCAGGGTCAGCGACGGCTTCGGCTCCGTGGTCGGCGTGGTCGTGGTCGACGGCGGGCTGTCCACCGGCGGGCTGCCCGGCGGGGTGCCGGTCGCGGTCGCACTGTTGTCCACCTTGCCGGCAGCGACATCGGCGGCGGTGATCGTGTAGGTCACCGGACCGCAGTTGGCACTTTGACCGGCCGGAACATTGGACGGGGTACAGGCGATCGGCGTGGCCGACAGCTTGCTGTCGTTGATCACCGTGTTGTTCAACACGACATTGCCGGTGTTCGACACGGCGAAGCTGTAGGCGATGGTGTCGCCGGCATCGACCAGGCCGTTGCCGTTGACGTCCGTCGGCGTACCCGCAGTCTTCTGCAGGGTCAACGACGGCTTCGGCTCCGTGGTCGGCGTGGTCGTGGTCGACGGCGGGCTGTCCACCGGCGGGCTACCCGGCGGGGTGCCGGTCGCGGTCGCGCTGTTGTCCACCTTGCCGGCAGCGACATCGGCGGCAGTGATGGTGTACGTCACCGGGCCGCAATCGGCGGTGCCACCGGCCGGAACGTTCGACGGGGTGCACGCGATCGGCGTGGCCGACAGCTTGCTGTCATTGATCACCGTGTTGTTCAACACGACGTTACCGGTGTTCGACACGGCGAAGCTGTAGGCGATGGTGTCGCCGGCATCGACCAGGCCGTTGCCGTTGACGTCGGTCGGCGTACCCGCAGTCTTCTGCAGGGTCAGCGACGGCTTGGGTTCGGTGGTCGGCGTGGTCGTGGTCGACGGCGGGCTGTCCACCGGCGGGCTGCCCGGCGGGGTGCCGGTCGCCGTCGCGCTGTTGTCCACCTTACCGGCAGCGACATCGGCGGCAGTGATCGTGTAGGTCACCGGACCGCAATCGGCGGTGCCACCGGCCGGAACGTTCGACGGGGTGCAGGCGATCGGCGTGGCCGACAGCTTGCTGTCGTTGATCACCGTGTTGTTCAACACGACGTTGCCGGTGTTGGACACCGCGAAGCTATAGGCGATGGTGTCGCCGGCATCGACCAGACCGTTGCCGTTGGCATCCGTCGGCGTACCCGCAGTCTTCTGCAGGGTCAACGACGGCTTCGGTTCGGTGGTCGGCGTGGTCGTGGTCGACGGCGGGCTATCCACCGGCGGGCTGCCCGGCGGGGTGCCTGTCGCGGTCGCGCTGTTGTCCACCTTACCGGCAGCGACATCGGCGGCAGTGATGGTGTACGTCACCGGGCCGCAATCGGCGGTGCCACCGGCCGGGACGTTCGACGGGGTGCACGCGATCGGCGTGGCCGACAGCTTGCTGTCGTTGATCACCGTGTTGTTCAACACGACATTGCCGGTGTTCGACACGGCGAAGCTGTAGGCGATGGTGTCGCCGGCATCGACCAAACCGTTGCCGTTGACGTCCGTCGGCGTACCCGCGGTCTTCTGCAGGGTCAGCGACGGCTTGGGTTCGGTGGTCGGCGTGCTGGTCGTCGACGGCGGGCTGTCCACCGGCGGGCTGCCCGGCGGCGTGCCGGTTGCGGTCGCACTGTTGTCCACCTTCCCATTGGTCACGTCGGCGGCGGTGATCGTGTAGGTCACGGGGCCGCAATCGGCGGTGCCACCGGCCGGAACATTGGACGGGGTACAGGCGATCGGCGTCGACGACAACTTGCTGTCGTTGATCACCGTGTTGTTCAACACGACGTTGCCGGTGTTGGACACCGCGAAGCTATAAGCGATGGTGTCGCCGGCATCGACCAGGCCGTTGCCGTTGACGTCCGTCGGCGTACCCGCAGTCTTCTGCAGGGTCAGCGACGGCTTGGGTTCGGTGGTCGGCGTGGTCGTGGTCGACGGCGGGCTGTCCACCGGCGGACTGCCCGGCGGGGTGCCGGTCGCGGTCGCGCTGTTGTCCACCTTGCCGTTGGTCACATCGGCAGCGGTGATCGTGTACGTCACCGGGCCGCAATCGGCGGTGCCGCCGGCCGGAACGTTCGACGGGGTGCAGGCGATCGGCGTCGACGACAGCTTGCTGTCGTTGATCACCGTGTTGTTCAACACGACGTTGCCGGTGTTGGACACCGCGAAGCTGTAAGCGATGGTGTCGCCGGCATCGACCAGGCCGTTGCCGTTGACGTCGGTCGGCGCACCCGCAGTCTTCTGCAGGGTCAACGACGGCTTCGGTTCGGTGGTCGGCGTGGTCGTGGTCGACGGCGGGCTGTCCACCGGCGGGCTGCCCGGCGGCGTGCCGGTCGCCGTCGCACTGTTGTCCACCTTACCGGCAGCGACATCGGCGGCGGTGATCGTGTAGGTCACCGGGCCGCAATCGGCGGTGCCACCGGCCGGAACATTGGACGGGGTGCACGCGATCGGCGTGGCCGACAGCTTGCTGTCGTTGATCACCGTGTTGTTCAACACGACGTTGCCGGTGTTCGACACGGCGAAGCTGTAAGCGATGGTGTCGCCGGCATCGACCAAGCCGTTGCCGTTGACATCCGTCGGCGTACCCGCGGTCTTGAGCAGGGTCAGCGACGGCGCGGCCTGGAACGTATTGGTTATGGTGCAGCTGGCGGTTTGCCCATTGGTCAAAGTCAGTTGGTTCGCCGCCAGGGCTCCGCCCGTGCAGCTCCAATTGCCGGCGGTGTAGCTGGCCGGTCCCGTCGTTTCCGAAAGCGTGTAGGTGCCCGCACTGACGGCGGTAGCGGCGATGCCGCCGGGTCCGGAAATCGTGCTGGGTCCGGTCGCGCTGAGGGTCCAGTCGGCGGCGACCGCGGTGCCGCCTGCGGTGTTGTCGACGTTCTTGACCAGAGTCAGAGTCGCGGCTTGGTCGTCGTTGTTGATGGTGCAGGTCGCGACATCTCCGGCCGCCAAGCTGATCGAATTGGAAGCCGCCGCCGCGCCGCCGTTGAGCACACAGCTATAGGTGCCGGCGATATAGCCCGTCGGGCCGCCGGACTCGGACAGGGAGTAGGTGCCGGCATCGACCGATGCGTTGGTGACCGCAGCCGCACCGGTGGCGCCACTGATGGTGACCGGCCCGGTGGCCGTCAGCGTCCACGCGGCGGGCTG
>NZ_JBAMDI010000074.1:0-56184 GCF_036961695.1 Pseudomonas sp. CGJS7
GTAGCATTTTCCATACGCCAGCGGACAGACCGCCGGTCTCATCAACTCCATGAGGGATTCTCATGGCAATCGAATTCGATTACCTCGTTTTCATCGGCCGTTTCGAGCCGTTCCACAACGGCCACGCCGCCGTCGCCCGCCACGCGCTGGGCAAGGCCGCCAAGGTCGTCTTCCTGGTCGGTTCCGCCGACACTCCCCGCACCATCAAGAACCCCTTCACCGTCGCCGAGCGCGCGGTGATGATCCAGTCCGCGCTCGCCGATTCGGCCGACCGCCTGATAGTGCGTCCGCTGCGCGACCACCTCTACAACGAGAGCCTGTGGATCGCCAGCGTGCAGCGCACCGTCGCCGAGGCGGTACGCGCCGACGGCGGCGACGGCAATGCGCGGATCGGACTGATCGGCATGGACAAGGACGCCTCCAGCTACTACCTGCGCGAGTTCCCGCAGTGGCCGCTGGTCGATGTCAGCCACACCGCCACGCTGTCGGCGACCGAGTTGCGCCGTTATTTGTTCGAAGCCAACCAGATCGACAGCCATGGCGGCCTGATGCTGATCCGCGCCAACGTGCCCGGCCCGGTGTTCGACATGCTCGAAGCGTTCCGCAAGAGCTCGCCGGCGTTCACCCAGCTGGTCGCCGAATACCAGTTCATCGAGCAATACCGCGCCGCCTGGGCCGACGCGCCGTACGCGCCGACCTTCGTCACCACCGACGCGGTGGTGGTGCATTCCGGCCACGTGCTGCTGGTGCGCCGCCGCGCCGAACCGGGCAAGGGCCTGTGGGCGCTGCCGGGCGGTTTCGTCGGCCAGCACGAGAGCCTGCTGGACGCCTGCCTGCGCGAATTGCGCGAGGAAACCCGGCTCAAGCTGCCGTTGCCGGTGCTCAAGGGCTCGATCAAAGGTCAGCAAGTGTTCGATCACCCCGAACGCAGCGCGCGCGGCCGCACCATCACCCACGCCTTCCACTTCGAGTTCCCGGCCGGCGAGCTGCCGGCGGTGCGCGGCGGCGACGACGCCGACAAGGCGCGCTGGATACCGGTCAGCGAAGCGTTGGAAATGAGCCCGCAACTGTTCGAAGACCACCTGCACATCCTCGAATTCTTTCTCGGCCGCGGTTAGTCCACAGGGACCGCCCGGCCGCCAACGCCGGTGGACAGACCGCCGGCTTCCCCCAGACGCGAAGGAGCTTCCGTCATGCAATGCCTCGACAACCTGCTACTCAACACCGACAGCTACAAGGCCAGCCACTGGCTGCAATACCCGCCCGGCACCGACGCGACGTTCTTCTACGTCGAATCGCGCGGCGGCGTGCACGACCGCACGGTGTTTTTCGGTCTGCAGGCGATCTTGAAAGAGTATCTGGCCAAGCCGATCACCCACGCCGACATCAGTGAGGCGCGCGACCTGTTCGCCGCGCACGGCGAGCCGTTCAACGAAGCCGGCTGGCGCTACATCGTCGACCACCACGGCGGGCTGATGCCGATCCGGATCCGCGCGGTGCCCGAAGGCACGGTGGTGCCGACCCATCAGGCCCTGGTGACGATCGAATCCACCGACCCCAACGCGTACTGGGTGCCGTCGTATCTGGAAACGCTGCTGCTGCGCCTGTGGTACCCGGTGACGGTGGCCACGATCAGCTGGCACGCCAAGCAGACCATCCGCCAATTCCTGGAACGCACCAGCGACGACCCGGAAGGGCAGTTGCCGTTCAAGCTGCACGACTTCGGCGCGCGCGGCGTGTCCAGCACCGAATCGGCGGCGTTCGGCGGCGCCGCGCATCTGGTCAATTTCCTCGGCACCGACACGGTCTCCGGCTTGCTGTTAGCCAAGCGCTACTACCATGAGCCGATGGCCGGTTTCTCGATCCCGGCCGCCGAGCACAGCACCATCACCAGCTGGGGCCGCGAGCGCGAAGTCGACGCTTACCGCAACATGCTCACCCAGTTCGGCAAGCCCGGCGCGATCGTCGCGGTGGTGTCCGACAGCTACGACATCTTCCACGCGATCCGCGAACACTGGGGCACGACCCTGCGCGAGGAAGTGATCGCCTCCGGCGCGACCTTGGTGGTGCGCCCGGACTCCGGCGATCCGGTCGACGTGGTCCACCAGTGCGTGACCATGCTCGATGAAGCCTTCGGCCACACCGTCAACGGCAAGGGTTACAAGGTGCTCAACCATGTGCGGGTGATCCAGGGCGACGGCATCAACCCGACCAGCATCCGCGCGATCCTGGAACGCATCACCAGCTACGGCTACGCCACCGACAACCTCGCCTTCGGCATGGGCGGCGCGCTGTTGCAGCGGCTGGATCGCGACACCCAGAAGTTCGCGCTGAAGTGCTCGGCGGCGCGGGTCAACGGCGAGTGGATCGACGTCTACAAGGATCCGGTCACCGACAAGGGCAAGTCGAGCAAGCGCGGCCGCATGACCTTGCTGCGCCATCGCGAGTACGGCCACTTCAAGACCGTGCCGGTGCCGCCGGAAGCGGCGTCGCTGGAGGAAGCGGTCAAGCCGCTGGGCTTCGACGATGCGATGGTGACGGTGTGGGAGGACGGCCGGATCGTCAACGATTGGACGTTCGCGCAGGTTAGGGAGTTGGCTAACGCTACGCGGCTTTGATGGCTTGCCTGGCCCTCACCCCTCTCCCGCAAGCGGGAGAGGGGTGAGGGGATGAGCGCCGCCGGCGCGAATGCTTTCGCGACACAAATCGCCTCGCCCCAACCTCGGAGCTAAACATGCCAGCCCCCCTCGAAGGGCTCGCCGCCGCCGACCCGGCGACCCTCCCCCTCAGCGCAGCCTCCTGCCTGTTCGAACGCCTGCGCGCGAACACGCCGCAACTCGCCCGCCGCGCACCAGCCGAACACGACGCCAGCCGCTGGCGCGAACACACCCTCGGCGAGCGCCGTTACCGCTTCGCCCAACCGATCACCTTCACTCCCTACGCCTCGGCCCGCCCCTGCTCGGCGCGCTGCCGCTTTTGTTCGGAAACCCTGCGCCCCACCGAAGCCGGCGCGATGGCCCAGACCCTGCGCCCGGGCGCCGACTACTTCGCCCGCTTGAGCCAGGCGCTGGCGCAACTGCGCGGCCTGCCGCTGTCGTGGTCGCTGTCGGGGCTTGAGTCCAGCGACGACGAAGACTGGTTCCTGCAACTGCTGAGCACGCTGCAACAGGCCGAACGCGACGGCATCGTGGCCGAGGATCGGGTGCTCTACAGCAACGGCGCCGGCTTCGCCCGCGGCCGCGGCGATGAACTGATCGCCGCGCTGCGCGGCTTCGGGCTGTCGTGGCTGGAACTGTCGCGGCACCATCCAGACCAGGCGCGCAACCAACACATCATGCGCTTCCGCGACGGCGAGCCGATCGCCGCCAACGCGATGTTCGAACAGGTAGCGCGCTCGATCGCCGCGGCCTTCGAACTGCGCCAGATCTGCATCCTGCAACGCGGCGGCGTCGCCGACGCGGCCGCCATCGCCGACTACCTGGACTGGGCCCGCGATTGCGGCGCCGGCACGGTGGTGTTCCGCGAGTTCTCGCGCCTGGACGAGGGCTATCGCGACAACGGCACCCTGCGCTATCTGCAAAGCGAACGCGTGGCGATAGAAAGCGTACTGAGCCAGTGCATGGCCGCCGATTGGTGGCCGACGCTGACGCCGCTGCGGATCACCGAAGGCTACTACTTCTGGAACCTGCATCTGCGCGACAACGTCCGCGGCCTGGACGTGGTGTTCGAATCTTCCGACTACGGCGCCATGCACCAACGCCACGCCTCCGGCGACATCTACAAACTGGTGTGGCACGCCAACGGCCGCCTCTGCGCCGGCTGGCAACCCGATCGCGACGTGCTGTGGCCAGCGGAGCCGGCGCATGGATAGCCGCAGTTGGTGGGTGCTGGAACCCGATCCGCCCGAACACGGGCTGCCCGACGACCTGCGCGCGCGCGACCGTTTCGGCGGCCGCGACTGCGGCTGGGTCGCGCAGATGCGGCCGTTCGTGCGCCACTTCACCCGCCCCGGGCAATGCGTGTTCGATCCGTTCTGCGGCTTCGCCACCACCCTGCTCGCCGCCGCGCTGGAAGGCCGCCAGGCCTGCGGAATCGAGATCGACGCCGACCGCGCCGCGCTGGCCCGCGAGCGTCTGCGGCGGCACGGCGTCGACGCGCCGATCGCGGTCGGCAGCCTGCCCGACACCGCGCCGCCGCGCGCGATCGATCTGTGCCTCACCAACGTGCCCTACTTCGGCTGCCGCTGGCCGCAGGACGATACGCAGGGCGCCGCGGCCGCGGGCCAGTTGTACCTGGAACGCGATTACGCCGCTTATCTGGAACGCCTGCGCGACATCTTCCACGGCGTGCGCGCCGCGCTGCCGGACGGCGGCTTCTGCATCGCGATGGTCGAGAACGTGGTGATCGACCAGCGCATGTTGCCGCTGGCCTGGGATCTGGGCCGGCTGTTGGGCGGCCTGTTCGTCGCGCACGAAGAACGCCTGCTGTGCTATCCACGCGAAGCCGTCGCCTTGCCGGCCGCAACCACCCGCGGCGACCGCAGCCACGAGTACGCGCTGATATTTCAGAAGGCGCGCGAAACCATCTGCATCGCCAGCACTCAGGCCGAGTTGCAGGCGATCGAACAAGCCGGTTTCGCGTTCGAGCTATACGGCAGCTTCGCCCGCTGGCTGCAACGCGGCGACGCCGACTCGCCGCGACTGCCTGCCGATGCCGATCTGTTGCTGCCCGACGACGAAGCGCGTTTCAACCAGCTGCTGCACTGGCTGCACGAACGCCACTACCAACTCAGCCTGTGGGGCGAACCGATCCTGCCGCCGGTGCGCCTGCAGCAGCTGCGCGCGCATTGGTATCTGCGCGCGCAGCGTCGCGACCGTTTGGGCCGGCTGGTCCGGCTGGATCTATGCCTGGCCTCGCAAGCCGCCGAGTACCTGCGCGGTCAGCCCGACAGCGCGCGCTGAGCGCCGATCCGACGCGCGCACGAACCCGCGCGGTCCAGGCGCCCCCTTAAACGGTTTCCTCCCGATCCGATTCCTGCAACGCATCGACCAACTGCGGCAGCCGCACCGCGCCGCCCATCGCCCTGAGCAGATGCTCGCACCGCGTGCGGATCGCCGCGGGCGCCATCGGCCAGGACGGGGTAAGCCGCGACTCGGGAAACACCACGAACAGGCACGGCCCCGTCGGCGCGCCGCGTCCGCGCGCATCGGCGCGCTGGCCGGACAGATCGCTGGCCATGCGCATGGACACCTCGCCGAGCGTGCGTTCCGGGCCGATGTCGCCGATCAGGCCATGGCTGCTGCGATGGTTGGCGGGCTGATACGCCACCACGAAATCGCCCAGGTCGCCGGTGCCCGGCCGCGTGCGCAAGGATTCGGGCAACACCAGATAGGGAATCCGGCCGGCATCGACATACGCGGCCGGATCGGTGCGGGAACGATCGAAGTCGCTCAACGCGGTGATCGAGACGAAGCAACCGGCGTGCCGCCCCACCGCCTGTTGCAACGGACGCAGCGGCCGCTTCGGATCGGCCACCAACCGGCGCGACCAATCCCCGTCGGGCCAGCGGGTTCGGCGAACGTTGCCGCTGCCGGTGTTCTCGGGGTTGTACGCATCGGCGGCGCCGTCGGCGACGACCGCGACGCTGGGAATCAAAAACACGTAGGCCCGCCGCTTTCCCATGTCGATGCTATGTACGACGGTGCCGTTGTATTCCATCCACCGCTCGACGACCAATATGCTCATGCCGCTCTCCGTAGCCGTGGTCGAAGGACGCGATCGCTATCGCGTTTAGTTCGCTCCGAACCGATTGCGCACAAATCGATGTCAATTCATCGTGATTTCGTCCGGGCTCACCGGCGTCGCTGATACAGCGATGAAACCCGCGAATGCGGCGCGATATCGACGCGCCGCGATCTATGCACAAGAAATGTGCGCCGAATCATTTCGACGAAAATATTGGGTCTACATCAGGCGATTTTTTGGTACCAAAACAACGCAGTTTCATGGGCGACGGCCGGATCGTTGGCGTAATGAAAAAGGTCAAATCCGCCCAGGACAAAGCCCTTGCGTTCATAGAACCGGCAAGCGGCGACGTTGTTGTCCTGGGTTTCCAGCATCACCCCGGGCAGGCCCCGCTCGCGCGCCCAGGCCAGGGCGCGATCGATCAACGCCGAACCGGCGCCGACGCGGCGCGCGCCGGCATCGACCGCGATATCGTCGATCAGCGCATAGCCGTTCCAACTGCACGACAACAGCAGGCGGCCGACTACCGCGCTGGCGCCATCGTGGCTGGTCGCGATCGCGACGAACGCGGCGCAGTCTTCGTCGTCGAGATAACCCTGCAACTCTTGCGTATCGGTGACGCCGTAGCGCTTGCGGTACGGCGTCACCGCGACCGCTTCATAGCCGATGACGCCCTCGCGCATGTGCAGACTCAGGCGCGAATCGACCAAAAAGCCGGAATCGAAGCTCGCGGCGGCGGCCACATGCTCGGCCCGCAGCGGTTCCACTACCGGGCTCATCGATGCAACTCCAGCGCCAGAATCGCATCGTCGTAAAGCCGCCCGCCCACCTGGAAACGGCGCTCGCCGACCTGGCGGAAACCGTTGCGCGCATAGAACGCCAACGCCCGCGCGTTGCCGGCATAAACGCCCAACAACAGGCGCCCCGCACCGCGCGCGTGCGATTCGGTCACCGCCGCCTGCATCAGCTCGCGTCCCACGCCGCCGCCGTGGAAACGCGAAAGCAGATAGATCCGCTTGAGTTCCAGATCGGTCTCGCTCAGATCCGCCAGCACCAGTTTCGGCGGCGCGACCAAGGCGTAACCGACCGGTGCGGCGCCGTCGGCGGTTTCGACCAACCACGCGGCGACGCCGCTGTCGGCCAACCATTCGGCGTAAACGCCGGGCGCGTGCTGCACCCGACAATGCTCGACGATGGCATCGCCGGCGAGCACGCCGGCGAAGGTTTCCAGGAACGTGGCCGCGCCGGCCAAAGCCAGTGCGCCGACATCGTCGGCGCCGGCGCGGCGGATGCGGGTGAGCGGAGAGGACGGCGCGGAGTCGGTCATTGCGGCGGGATCGCTGAGGCGAGTCGAAGATCGCGCAACGATGCCACGGCACGCGCTCGCGGCACATCGGCGGAAAGTCGCATGACGCCCGAAAGCTCCCTGCCCGTCATTCCGGCGAAAGCCGGAACCCATTTTGACTTTGCACTACCCCACCCACGCCACTAACTCTGAGCCGCAACCCGAATCACCACCTTGCCGAAATGCGCCCCGCTCTTGAGATACTCATACGCAGCCGGCGCCTGTTCGAAATCGAACACCCGATCCACCACCGGCACAATCTTGTTGACCGCAACGAAACGCGACAAATCCTCGCCCATGCCGCTGCTGCCGACGAAGATGCCCGACAAACGCTTGGCGCCCATGATCAGCGAGATCGGATCGAACTGCCCGGCGAAACCGCTGACGCCGCCGATGATCGCGATGGTGCCGTTCATAGCCGCCGCATCGATCGAGCGCTGCAAGGTGCCCTTGCCGCCGACCTCCAGCACCGCGTCCACACCGCGGCCGCCGGTGAGCTTGCGCACCTGCTCCTGCCATTCCGGATGGGTGCGGTAGTTGATCGTGGCGCTGGCGCCGAGCGCCTTGGCGCGTTCGAGTTTTTCGTCGCTGGAGGAGGTGATGATGGTCTCCAGCCCCGCGGCCTTGGCCAATTGCAGGCCCCAGATCGAGACGCCGCCGGTGCCCAGCAGCAGAACGCTTTGGCCCGGCTGCAATTTGGCTTCGACGAACAGCGCGTTCCACGCGGTCACGCCGGCGCAGGTCAGGGTCGCGGCTTGCGCATCGTCCAGGTGCTCGGGCACCGCGAACAACGAATCCTCATCGACCACGATCTCCTCGGCCAACACGCCGTCGGCCGAGGCGCCGAACGGATCGCGGCTGTTGTGCGGCGTCACCGCGCCCTGGTGCCAGTACGGGAAGAAACTGGTCGCGACCCGATCGCCGACGCGCCAGCGGCTCGCGCCCGCGCCGAGTTCGACGATCTGGCCGACCGCGTCGGAGGCCGGAATCACCGGCCCATCGCCATCGGTCAAGTAACTGCCGTCGGCCACCATCAGGTCGCGGAAATTCAACGACACCGCGCGGACCTTGACCCGCACCTGGCCCGGGCCCGGCGCCGCCGCGGCCCGTTCGAACGATTGCAGCGAACCGATACCGGCGCCGCTGCGGATACTAAAAGCCTTCATGGACCTCTCCTGAGCAAGACAAAGCGGGAACCGGGCGGCTTGTGGGTGCCGGCCGGTCCGAGTGGCGCTAAGATATCGTCGCCACACACTCTTTAGTGGCTCAATTCAATCCACTCTTTGTATCCCTCAGGGAACCAATATGGCCGTCAACGACCGCCTGCTCGGCATCGTCGCCTTCGTCCAATCCGCCGAGGCCGGCAGCTTCGCGGTCGCCGCCGAACGCCTGGGCGTCACCCGTTCGGCGATCGGCAAACGCATCGCCCGGCTCGAACAACAACTCGGCGTGCGCCTGTTCCACCGCAGCACCCGCCGGCAGAGCCTCACCGACGACGGCCAGGCCTATTACGAGCGCTGCGTGAAAGCGCTGGCCGAACTCGACGCCGCCGAAGCCGCGCTCGACAGCGGCCGGCGCGAACCCAGCGGCCGCCTGCGCATCAGCGCGCCGGTCTTGTTCGGCCGCCACTGCGTCGCCCCGGTGATGCTGGAACTGGCCCAGCGCCATCCCAAACTGGAGATCGACCTGTCGTTCAACGACCGCATCGTCGACCTGGTCGAAGACGGCTACGACCTCGCCATCCGCCTGGGCCGCCTGCCCGACAGCGCCACCCTCGCCGCGCGTCCGCTGTACGACGAACTGCTGGGCATCTGCGCCTCGCCGGCGTACCTGGCCAAGCACGGCAAACCGCACGACGTCGACGACTTCGAAGGCCACGGCGCGGTGGTGTACGGCCGCAACGGCCAAAGCATCCCGTGGCTGCTGCGCGACGCCGCCGGCAGCGTGCGCGAACCGCGCATCCACACCCGCCTGCGTTTCGACGACGTGCAGGCCATCGCCGACGCCGCCATCGCCGGCGCCGGCCTGGCGATGCTGCCGTGCTGGTTGCTGAGCCGTTACGTGCGCACCGGCGAGCTGCAAATGGTCATGCACGCCGACCGCGTCGTCGGCACCCGCATCAGCGCGGTGTGGCCGCATACCCACTACATGCCGCTGCGCACGCGCGCGGCGATCGATTTGCTGGTCGAACGGATTCCGACGTTGGCGGGTGGGCCGACGCCGATGGCTGGGTGGAGTGCTGCGGCTTGAATGCGGATCGATAGCGGCCTCGCTGCAGCCTGCTATCGACCCAAGGCGGACGGGGCCTCAGACGGTTGCCATTGACCTGCTCAAGCCCCTGAGGCCAGAACGTTCGGTGCTGCGCCTAGACCGCGTGCGAGCCCTAATTCGCTGCCTTCGACGCCGCCGAACCGCCGGCGGCGCCCAACTCCTCGGGCGCGAACCGATAGTGCTTGGAGTGCCAGGAAGTGGAGATGCCCAGGTCGTATCCGTAAACCAGCGAGACATGGATCGCGGACATGCCGCGCGCTTTCTTGTCGTTGGCGAGGATGATCCGTGCGATGTGTTCGGCGAACGCGCGATCATCGACACGTCGCTCGGTCAAGTTCACCTGCGCAACCACTGATTCGACATTGGGGCGCCCGCTGCGGAACGCCGTGTTATGGGTGAGCTGTACGGAGCGGACGCTTGGCTCGGCACCGACGGCGTCATAGGCGGCCGACAGATCCTTGAAGTAGTCGCTTTGCGCCAGTCGCCCGGCGAACGCAGGCACGAGAACCGCCGCGACCAGGATTACGCCGACCACTGCCAGATGCACGCGCCAAACCGGTGCCGGCGCGACCGCAGCGATCGGCGTCTGCGCGGTCACCACCGAACTGCCGACCGCCAGGTCGTGCAAGGAACGGCGGCCACGGCGGTTGAATACGTACAAATAGAGGATCGACAACATGCCGCCGAAAATCACCAACGACAGCACATAGCCTACTGGCGAGAACAGCACCTGCGTATCGAGCGAGGCACCGTTGAGGAAGAACGGAACACCCAGCACGCTGTAACGCAGCAGCGATTGCGGCAACGACAGCAGCGAACCGTTCTTGCCGGCCACGCGCACGCCCAGCAGGCGCTTGCCCAAGGTCTGGCCCGCGAACAGCGTACTGTTCATCACGCCGAAGTACGCCAATGCGACGACGAAGCCCACCGCGCGCCCATAACCTCCCATCCGCGCAAAAACGTCGAACAGCGCCCAGCCTGCCAACGCGCCAACAACGCCCAACACCAGCGAATCGACGATGAACGCGATCGAGCGGCGCCAGAAACCGGCTGCCACCGCCGGTGCTTCCCCAGAAATGCTTTCCATGCCCCCTCCTTTATTGGTCCTTCCCAGCTGGCGATGATGCCATCTGTATTCGCAAGCGCTAGCTCTGAACCCGGCCGAGTGGCCGCGTCCAACCCGAATCGCGCATCGACCGCCTCGGCTCCCACCACCGTTATCGGCTCGATGTTCCCGTCGAGAGTTTGCCGGTCGCCCCCCTCCATGAATCCTCGCGCCACCGCCCCACGGTTACAATCCTCGCCGTGACGACCCAGGCGGCACCCAGATAAATGGAACTTTTCAGCCTCGCCATCGCTGGCTTCTCGATCGTCGTCGCCGCGCTGCTCTGGCTGACCTACGTGGCCTTCCTGGACATCCCCGGCAAGTCGGCGTACTCGATCCTGTCGTGCACCGTCCTGTTGGGCGCGCTGGTCGCGCTGCAGTGGGGACACTTGCTGCACTTCGCCGGCGGGCCGGCGCCGCTGGACACCCTGGCCTACCGGATCGCGCTGTTCGTGGCGCCGTCGTCGTTCTTTTTCTTCGGGCGCTGGGCGCTGCTGCCGGATCAGCCGTTCCGGCCGGCGATACTGCTGGCCTTGTCGCCGATCGCGCTGGTGCTGATCCCGCGCCTGGACGTGTCGCTGCCGATGCTGTTCGCGATCGGCGCGGGCTTCGCGCTGTGGCTGGGCTACCTGGTCTACGGCCTGCGCGCCCAGCGCAAGCAATTCCGCTTCGAGTTCTTCTGGTTCGGCGTCATGTCCGCCATCGCGGTCGCGGTGCTCGCGCTCGGCTTCGCGCTGCCCTACATCGACCACGCCTGGTTCTATCGCTTCTACTGCAACGCGATCGGCGCGGCGTTCGCGATCATGGTCGTGGCGCTGATCGCCAAACCCGACCTGCTCGCCGACCTCACCGAGGCGGCGCAGTTGCGTTACGGCAAGTCCACCCTGCGCGCCGTCGACGTCGACGGCCTGCTGGCCCGGTTGGCCGCGCTGATGGCCGACCCGAAGGTCTACCGCAACGAGGCGCTCACCCTGAGCACGCTGGCCGCGGACCTCGGCGTCAGCGGGCATCAGCTGTCCGAACTGGTCAACACCCGGCTGGGCATGGGCTTCCCGCGTTACGTGCGCGAGCGCCGGGTGGCGGCGGCCAAGTCGATGCCGGTGGCGGAGCCGAACGCGTCGATCCTCGCCATCGGCCTGGACACCGGTTTCAAATCGCAGTCGACCTTCTATGCCGCCTTCAAGGAAGTGACCGGGCAGTCCCCCGGCGACTACCGCAAGGCCAACGCGAAGACCTGCTGACGGCGCGATGCCCCCTGCCGCAGCGCGAACGCGCGGGGCAAAGCGTTCCGGACTCCGGAATGATCTTCCAGGAATCCCGCAAGTCGTTGACGACAAAGGGCTTAAGAAGAATCCGATCCGGACTGATCAGTCTGGAAGCCAGCCCTCGCCGGGGTCCGCCAACCTCGCTCCATCGACCCACCGATGGAGCTTCAGGTGTCCTCTGCTACCCCCTACGCCGCCCGCGACGGCATCAAGGTCTACACCAGACTGGGCCTGCGCCTGTATGACCCGCTGATCGTCGGCCTGTTGGCCCGGCATGTCTGGCAGTGCCCGGCCGAGACCTTCGTCGCCGCCTACCGCAAGCACCTGCGGGCCAATCACGCCGATGTCGGCGTCGGCACCGGCTACTGCCTGGACCAGTGCGGCTTCGACGCGCCGGCCCCGCGCCTGGCGTTGATCGACCTGCAACCCAACTGCCTGGGCTTCACCGCCCGGCGGCTGGCCCGCTACCGCCCCGAGACTTACCTGCGCGACGCCCGCAAGCCCCTGCTCGGAATCCCCGCATTCGACTCGGTGGCCCTCGGCGGCATCCTGCACTGCCTGCCCGGCGACATGCGCGAGAAGGCCGCGGTGTTCGATGCGTTGCGCCCGATCTGCAACCCCGGCGCGACCGTCTTCGGCTTCACCCTGGTCAACGACGCCATCGCCGCCAACCACTGCCGCCGACTGGCCTGGCGCGCCCTGAACGACCTGCGCGTCGTCAATTGCCGCGACGACACCGCTGCCGGCCTGCGCCACGAACTCACCACGCGCTTCCGCGACTGCACCGTCGAGAACGTCGGCTGCTTCGCCTTCTTCAGCGCCCGCGCCCATTGATCGCCCACTTACCCCAGGAAACCCACCCATGACCCCATCGCACAGCGTCGCCAAAACCAGCCAACGGATCGCCTGCCGCGCCGAAGACGCGTGGAACACGGTCTGCTTCTACGAACACATCCGCCGCAAACCTTCGCTGTTCCTGCGCAGCGTGCTGCCGGTGCCGATGCGCACCACCGGCTGCGCCGGCAAGGTCGGCGACACCTCGCGCTGCCTTTACAGCGACGGCGGCTACCTCGCCAAGCGGATAACCGATGTGATCCCCGGGGAACACATCGAATTCGACGTAATCGAGCACAGCATCCGCTACTGCCACAGCATCGCGCTCAAGGGCGGCAGCATCAGCGTCGTCGCCGACGGCGACGGCGCCTGCTCGGTGCACATGCTCACCCGCTACGAACTGCAGTCGCGCTGGCTGCGGCCGTTGCGCCCCTTCATCGAATTCACGATCTCGGCGATGCATCGGATCGTGATGCGCGACATGCAGGAGCGGCTGGAGGCGCGGGACGCGAGTTGGCGTTACATGGGCGGCGAGTCGGTCTAAGACTACGAATCGGGGGCATCGAGGCCAGCGAACTCAGCCCTTCGATTCGATCCAAAGGTTGGCGATCGCACCATGGCCGATGCATACGAATCCGACAGAACCGCCTCGGCGATCGCTTAGCCAGCATCGCATTCAGCAACCCGCACAAACCCCGCTCACCGCTCCGGCCAATACCAAGCCGGAGCATCCAACATCCCCTGCCCGACGATCTGACTTTGGCTGAACTGCTTTTCCAGGTGAATGCTGTTGCAGTCCTCCACCTGCTCCAACGCGCTGATCAAACGCGTGGCGTGCGAAACCACCCACACTTGCGTGCGCTTGGCGGCGTGGGCGATCAACCGCGCCAGCGCCGGCAGCAAGTCGGGGTGCAGGCTGGTTTCCGGTTCGTTGAGCACCATCAGCGGCGGCGGACGCGGGGTGTGCAGGGCGGCGATCCACAGCAGGTAACGCAAGGTGCCGTCGGACAGTTCGGCCGCCGACAGCGGGCGCAGCAGGCCGTGTTGGCGGAACTCCAGCGCGAAGCGCGCGCCTTCGCCGGCGATGTCGACGCTGGCGCCGGGAAACGCGTCGTCGACCGCGGCGGCCAAGGCGCGCTCGTCGCCGATTTCCACGATGGTCTGCCAGGCGGCGGCGAGGTCGCGACCGTCGTGGCTCAGCACCGGTGTGCGCGTGCCCAGCTGCGGTTGCCGCGCGGGTGCGTGGGCGTCGCTGCGGAAGTGGTCGTAGAAGCGCCAGCCGCGGATGGTTTCGCGCAGGGTCAACACTTCCGGCGCGGCTTGCGGGTCGGCGATCTGCGCGAACAGGCTTTCGAACGGGCTCAGGTGTTGCGCGACCACGCGCCAGCCGCGGCCGGCGCGGACCCGCGCCATGCTGCCATTGCGGTCGACCAGCAAATTCGCGCCGCGCAGGAACGGGCCGCTCCAGATCGCTTCGCGTTTGATCTGCGGGTCGTGGGCGAAACGCGACTGCGACGGCCCCGGCAGCCCCAAGTCGATGGCGTAGCCGTATTCGTCGCCGGCGAAGCCCAGCCGCAGCGCTACCGGGCTGGTGCGCGCGACGCCCTGGATCGGAACTTCGCCGCGCTTCATCCGCTCGCTGATGATCTCAGGCCCGGCCCAGAGCGAGGACGCCAATCCGCCCTCGCGCGCCAGCGCCGGCACCACCCCGCCCTGCGCGGTTTGCGCCAGCAGACGCAAGGCGCGATAGAGGTTGGACTTGCCACTGCCGTTGGCGCCGGTGACCACGTTCAGGCGGCCCATCGGCACGGCCAGTTCGCGCAGGGATCGGTAGTTGGCGATGGCCAGGGTGGTGAGCATGGGCGGTCGTGGGTATGGAGGCGGCGGCCAGGATCGCCGCCTCGCGTCGCAGGGATTGAGCCATGAACGGGCCCGGGCGCCGTCGTGGCGGCCGTTGCGCGGCCCCAGGCGGGTGCCGCCGCCGTCTGTCGGTCGCGCCGGCCCCCGTCCTGAATACGACATCTATCACGTTATCATTGCCTGGTGAGTCCGTACCCAGGCCGCCTGCAACGTGCCTGGGTTCGTTTTGGGGAACTCCGGCCGAGCTTCTGCGACAGACAGGCACCCGACAGGCAATCTTCCTAACATTCGCCCGCTCGATTCGACTCGCAAGAGCGCTGAGCAGGCCGATGCCGGGGCGAGGATCGTCGATCCGCTGCGCGCAAGGCTGGAGCGAGACGAACAGGGCTCTATCAGGCGCCGCACCGCAACGGACGCGGCTTTCAGGAAAGCTGTTTGAAGGAACGAAACCACAATGAAGACCGCAATCAAGTCAATCCCCGCCGCCGCCTGCGCGATCGGGCTGGGACTGGCGCTCAGCGTCGCGCCGGCATCGGCCCAGCGCAAAAGCGCGCAGGACCTGCGCGCCGAGAAGATGAACGAAATTCCGACCTGCTCGAAGAACCTCGGCGCCATCTCGGTGATCGAGCCGGAAGACACCGTCAATTGGTGGAGCGGCCAGCAGTTGCCCGCGCCGAGCAAGCTGATCAAGGTGTTCGTGCAGAAGTCGCGCTGCTTCACCCTGGTCGACCGCGGCGCCGGCATGGACATGGCCATGCGCGAACGCGAACTGTCCTCCAGCGGCCAGTTGCGCAATAAATCCAATATCGGCAAGGGCCAGATCCGCGCCGCCGACTACGTGTTGGTGCCCGATCTGATCTCCAAGAACAGCAACGCCGGCGGCAACGCCATCGGCGGCATGCTCGGCGGTTTGATCGGCGGCAAGGCCGGCGCGGTCGCCAGCAATCTGAACTTCAACAAGAAGACCGCCGACGTGGTGCTCACCGTCACCGACGTGCGCTCCTCCGAGCAGGTCGCGATGGCCGAAGGCAGCGCCAAGAAGACCGACATCGGCTTCGGCGCCAGCGGCGCGCTGTTCGGCAGCAGCGGCCTGGGCGGCGCGGGCGTGTCGGGCTACGCCAACACCGAAGTCGGCCAGGTCATCACCATGGCCTATCTGCAGGCTTACACCAACCTGGTGTCCGAGCTCGGCGGCCTGTCGGGCAACGCCTCGGCCTCGAATTCGCAGCAGGCGGTGACCGTGGTCAAGGCCGCGCGCCTGTTCGCCAATTCCAACGGCGCCGGCAAGGTGGTGCGTCCGCTCGAAGCCGGGATGATGCTCTACCCCACCGGCAACAAGCAGGGCGCGATGTGGGAAGTGGAAGACGAACTGGGCAACAAGGGCTGGGTGTCGTCCTTGGCGCTGGAGCTGTCGAAGTAAGTTCGACGGCGACGCGGTACTGAATGCGCGATCCAGAAAAGGGCTGCCGGCGACGGCGGCCCTTTTCGTCAAGGCAGGCGCGGATGCAACCGGAATGGATACCACCCACATGCAACCCTACCCGTTCAAGAAGATCCACCGCGACAAGCTGCAACCCGGCGATCTTTTCTCCTTGCAGATGGACGACGGCCGCTTCGGCTTCGGCCGCATCATCGCCCGCATCAACGACGGTCATGTCGCGGAAATCTTCGATGCGTTCGCAGCGACGCCGTCGATCGATCCGAATGCCGCGCATCGGCGCCTGACGCCATTGGTGGTGCTGGACGCCTACGGCTTGTTTCAGCGCAAGACCGAAGGCAACTGGGGAATCGTCGGCAAGACCGAGAACTACCGGCCCGACCCGGAAACCGCGCGGGCGCGATTCGCCTGGGGTCTGAAGGGCCATCAGAAAGCCACCGACCTGTCGGACCGGTTCGAACCGATCGACGATGCCGAGGCCGAGTTGTTGCCCCGATGCGCTCCGAAAGGCGACTACGACGTCCAGCAACTCATCCAGGCAGCGCTGGCCAAGGCCTGATCCGGCGGCGGGCGCCGCGGCCGGCGACGGCGCATGCCGCGCGCGGCGCAAGAGGCGTTGGCGATACAGCGGCCGCCGGCTCGCGCCACTATCATCGCCAATGTGTTCCGCCAGGATCCGCGCCCGTGCCCGTCGACGACGCTCCCGCTCCGCCCGCCGGCATCCTCGCCGACGCCGCCGGACACTTCGCGCACACCGCGCCGCATCCGCGATTGCGCGGGCACATCCAGCGCATCTGGCGCAATCGGGTGGCGGCGGATCTGCGCGCGCCGCTGGTGATCGTGCCCGATGCGCGCATCGATCTGATCTGGGCCGGCGGCGAATTGTTCGTCGCCGGGCCCGATACCGGCCCGGCGATCGCGCACGTGCCCGCCGGCGCGCGGGTGATCGGCTTCCAGTTCGGCGCCGCCGCCGCGAACGCGTTGTTGCGCGTGCCGATGGAACGACTGCGCGATGCGCGGGTCGACTTCGCCGAATTCGCCGGAACGCGCGCGCGCGATCTGACCGCGCGCGCCGCCGACGCGGCCGATGAGCGCCAGGCGTTGGCGGTGCTGCAACGCGGCCTGATCGCGTTGCTCGGCGATGCGCCGCTGCCGGACCGGCGCCTGCAACGCGTGTACGCGCGGCTGCAGAGCGACAACGGCGACGGCGCCAGCGCCGGCGCGATCGCGCGCGAGGCCGGCCTGAGCGAACGCAGCCTGCGCCGGCGCAGCCTGGACGCCTTCGGCTACGGTCCGCGCACGCTGGCGCGGGTGCTGCGCTTCGGCCGCTTCATGCAGGCCATGCGCGCGCGCCGCGCGGCGCCGCTGGCCGAACTGGCGCTCGAACTGGGCTACGCCGATCAAGCGCATATGAACCGCGAAGTGGCGAGCTTCAGCGGCTGCTCGCCCGGCGAAGTGCGGCGGCAACTGGGCGGCGACCTGGCCGTTTCGTTCAAGACCGCGCCGCGGCGATGACCTACAACGCCCTATCCGGCCGCGCGACCGCCGCGGCCGCCTCATCAAGGACCAACTCATGACCGCTTCGGACCGCAACCTGCGCCTGGACTATCTCGAATTTGCCGTAACCGACATCGCCGCCGCCAAGGCCTTCTACGGCGCCGCCTTCGGCTGGCGCTTCACCGACTACGGCCCGGACTACTGCGAATTCGACGACGGCCGCATGAAAGGCGGCTTCCACGTCCAAAGCGCGCCGCGCCCGGGCGGCGCGCTGGTGATTCTGTACGCCGACGACCTGGCCGATGCCCGCCGGCGGGTGCAAGCGGCCGGCGGCACCATCACCTCCGAGCTCGAATTCCCCGGCGGGCGGCGCTTCCACTTCACCGATCCCAGCGGCTACGAATTGGCCGTGTGGACGGACCGCTGAGCGCCGGTCACCGCTGAAGGCCGCCGCGATCGGCGGATTGTGCGCTGCGCGATTGACCGAGCCGGCCAATCGCGCATGCTATCGATCTCCGAACAACCCCCGCATCGCCCATGGCCTACGAACCGATCCACATGACCTGGGACTACGACGACGGCCCGCGCGCGGGCATCGCCGATTTCCAGGGCCAGCCGCACTACTTCGCCTGCGCCTTCGATTCCGAACACCCCCAGTACGCCGAGGCCTTCACCCTCACCCCGCTGGATGAGGAAACCTTCGGCTGGGCGCGCGAGCACTGGGCGATCTGGCGGCATTGGGAGGCCGAGGTCCACGCCGGCCGGCAGACGCCGGAATCGCATCCCAAGTACGGCCACTACGACCCGCGCTACAACGAACTCGAAGCGCTGATCGACGGCGGCATCGACCGGCTCGCCGCGCGCGCGACGCTCAGGCACGGCCGGTTCCGGATCGCGTCGGTGCCCGGCGAGTTGTTTCCCGGGCAGTTCCGCCAGTTCGAAGTGGAATGGGCCGAGATGGAACCGGCGGCCACCGCGCCGGAGTGATCCGACGCGGCGCCGCGCGAGTCGCCGCCGTTACACCTTCGCGTTCTTCCAGCGTCCGCGGGTGAACAGCCACAGGGTGAACGCGCCGACCGAGGTTTCCGACACGAACACCCCCCAGAACACGCCCGAGTGCTGCCAGCCCAGGGTGACGGCGAGCACGTACGACAGCGGAATCTGGATCAGCCAGAAGAACACCACGTTGATCTTGGTCGGGGTCATGGTGTCGCCGGCGCCGTTGAAGGCCTGCACGGTCACCATCCACCAGCCGTAGATGAAGAACGAGTACGACAGGATCCGCAGCCACTGCGCGCCGATCTCGATCACCTTCGCATCGTCGGTGAAGAACTGCACCAACTGGTGGGGGAAGGCGAAGAACAGCACCGACACGATGACCAGATAGGCCATGTTGTACCAGCCGATCTGCCACACCGAGGCTTCGGCGCGCTCGGGATGGCCGGCGCCGAGGTTCTGCCCGACCAGGGTCGCGGCGGCGTTGGACATGCCCCAGGCCGGCATCATCGTGAACATCATGATGCGGATGGCGATGGTCGCGCCGGCCACCGCCTCGCTGCCGATGCTGGCCAGGATCCGCATCAGGAAGATCCACGAGGTCATCGCCACGATCATCTGGCCGACCCCGCCGAGCGAAGTACGCACGATGTTCCACAGCATCGCGCCGCGCCAGACCAACTGCGCCATCGTCACCCGGATGTGCTTGCCGCCATGGAACAGCACCCACAGTTGGAACAGCACGCCGATGCCGCGGCCGATGTTGGTGGCGATCGCCGCGCCCTCGATGCCGAGCGCGGGCACCGGACCCAGGCCGAAGATCAGCAACGGGCACAGCAGGATGTTCAGGCCGTTGGACAGCCACAGCACCCGCATCGCGATGGCCGCATCGCCGGCGCCGCGGAAGATCGCGTTGATCACGAACAACAGCATGATCACCGCGTTGCCGCCGAGCATCCACTGGGTGTAGCGGTAACCGTGCTCGATGCTCCAGGCATCGGCGCCCATCAGCCGCAGCAGGTCCTGCGCATAGAAAATGCCGGCGACCGCTGGCAATACCGAGACCAGCAAGGCGATGAAGATCGCCTGCACCGCGGTGATCGCCGCGTCCTCGCGCCGGCCCTCGCCGACCCGCCGCGCCACCACCGCGGTCACCGCCATCGCCAGGCCCATGGCCACGGCATAGAGCAGGAACAGATAGCTTTCGGTCAGCCCCACCGTCGCCACCGCCGACGGGCCCAGTTTGGCGACGAAGAAGATGTCGACCACGGCGAAGGTCGATTCCAGCACCAGCTCCAGCACCATCGGCACCGCGAGCAGGAACACCGCGCGGCGCAGCGGAATCTTGGTGTAGTCCGCGTCGGTGCCGCGGATGGCGTCGCGCAGGTCGCCCCACAGGGTGTGCGCGGGTTGCGTTGCGGCGGCCTGGGGATCGGCGGCGGAAGGTTCCTGGGTCATCGCGGGCTCCGTGCTGTGGTCGCACCGGTCGAGGATAGGGCGGGACGCCCGGTTCGCCAGTGACAACAGTACGACGAACCACGGGAAGCCGAATCGACAAGCGCCCGCCGCCCGGCGCCGGGGATGCAACCTTCTCAACAAATCCTCGGCGAAACTGTTAGGAAAATGTATTCGCGCCGCGATGTCGATCCGCGCCGTTCCCGTTCGTCGCCATAATGAGGACTGCACCTCATCACATCACTTTCGGAGAACTCTCATGACCGGCACCGTCCGCCTGCAACGCGTCTTCACCGCCCCGCCCGAGCGCGTCTACCGCGCTTTCCTCGACGCCGCCGCCCTGTGCAAGTGGCTGCCGCCGGACGGCTTCACCTGCACCGTGCACGAGCTGGATGCGCGGGTCGGCGGGCGCTACAAGATGAGCTTCACCAATTTCAGCAGCGGCAGCAGCCACAGCTTCGGCGGCACCTATCTGGAACTGGTTCCGAACGAGCGCATCGTCCACGACGACCGCTTCGACGACCCCAACCTGCCCGGCACCATGGTCACCACCATCACCTTCCGCGAAGTCTCCTGCGGCACCGAAGTGCAAGTGGTGCAGGAAGGGATTCCGGACGTGATCCCGGTCGAGCAGTGCCATCTGGGCTGGCAGGAGTCGCTTACCCTGCTGGAGCGGCTGGTGGAGCCGACGATTCCGGGCTGAGGCAACTCGCCGCAAACGAAAACGGCGACCCACGATCGGGCCGCCGTTTCGATTCCGACTGTAGGAGCTGCGCAAGCTGCGACTGCGCCAATCGCGCCAAGACGAAACTTCCGCCGCGGATCGAACCTCCGCGGCCGCCGATGGCGACCGCGGCAAACGCCCGCAGCACGCGCTCCCAAACAGCGCCGACGGCGCCTTACAGCATCGGCAGATTCAAGCCCTGCTCTTTCGCGCACTGCTGCGCGATCTCATACCCCGCATCGGCGTGACGCATCACGCCGGTGCCGGGATCGTTCCACAGCACCCGCGCGATGCGCTTATCGGCTTCCTCGCTGCCGTCGCAGACGATGACCACGCCGGAGTGCTGCGAATAGCCCATGCCGACGCCGCCGCCGTGGTGCAGCGACACCCAGGTCGCGCCGCCGGCGACGTTGAGCATGGCGTTGAGCAGCGGCCAGTCGCTGACCGCGTCGCTGCCGTCGCGCATGCTCTCGGTTTCGCGATTGGGCGAAGCCACCGAGCCGCTGTCCAGGTGATCGCGGCCGATCACCACCGGCGCCTTCAGCTCGCCGTTGCGGACCATCTCGTTGAAGGCCAGGCCGAGCTTGTGGCGCAGGCCCAGGCCGACCCAGCAGATGCGCGCCGGCAGGCCCTGGAAGCTGATGCGCTCCTTGGCCATGTCCAGCCAACGGTGCAGGTGCGCGTCGTCGGCGATGATTTGCTTGACCTTGGCGTCGGTCTTGTAGATGTCTTCCGGATCGCCGCTGAGCGCGACCCAGCGGAACGGGCCGACCCCGCGGCAGAACAGCGGACGCACGTAGGCCGGCACGAAACCGGGGAAATCGAAGGCGTTCTGGCAGCCTTCGTCCTGCGCCATCTGGCGGATGTTGTTGCCGTAGTCGAAGGTCGGAATGCCCTGCTGCTGGAACGCCAGCATCGCTTCCACGTGCACGCGCATCGACTTCTTGGCCGCGTCGCGCACGCCGTCGGGGTTGGACTTCTGTTCGGCCAGCCAGCGCTCCACGCTCCAGCCGATCGGCAGGTAGCCGTGGACCGGATCGTGCGCGCTGGTCTGATCGGTGACCGCGTCCGGACGCACGCCGCGGCGCACCAGTTCCGGCAGCACTTCGGCGGCGTTGCCGAGCAGCGCGATCGACTTGGCCTCGCCGGCGGCGGTGTACTTGGCGATGCGGGCGAGCGCGTCGTCCAGATCGCTGGCTTGTTCGTCGACGTAGCGCGTGCGCAGACGCATGTCGATGCTGCTCTGCTTGCATTCGATATTCAGCGAGCACGCACCGGCCAGCGACGCGGCCAGCGGCTGCGCGCCGCCCATGCCGCCCAGACCCGCGGTGAGGATCCACTTGCCGCTCAGGTTGCCGCCGTAGTGCTGGCGGCCCATCTCGACGAAGGTTTCGTAGGTGCCCTGGACGATGCCTTGCGAGCCGATGTAGATCCAGCTGCCGGCGGTCATCTGCCCGTACATCATCAGGCCCTTCTTATCCAGGGCGTTGAAGTGCTCCCAGTTGGCCCAGTGCGGGACCAGATTGGAATTGGCCAGCAGCACCCGCGGCGCGTCGGCGTGGGTCGGGAACACGCCGACCGGCTTGCCGGATTGGATCAGCAGGGTTTCGTTGTCTTCCAGCTCGCGCAGCGACTTGAGGATCGCGTCGAACGACGGCCAATCGCGCGCGGCGCGGCCGATGCCGCCGTAGACCACCAGCTCGGCCGGGTTCTCGGCCACCTCGGGATCCAGATTGTTCTGGATCATGCGGAAGGCGGCTTCGCTGAGCCAGGATTTGCAGCTCAGGTCGCTGCCGCGCGGGGCGCGGACGACGCGGGAAGGATCGTTGCGATCGGTGGCGGACACGGCGACTCCGGCGTTCGAAAGAGACAGGAATTATCGCGCCGCGGTTCCGGCGCCCGCCAGCGCGCGGACCGCCGGGGCGAGCAGGCAAAGCGGTATTTCGGCGCGAATTTGCCGATCGGGGCACCCAATGTATACGCTGTATACATGACTGGGCCCGCCACCGCCGACCGTATCCTGCGCGCCGCCCGCGCCTTGTTCGAGCGCGGCGGCGCGCAAGCGGTGAGCATGCGCCGGATCGCCGAGGCGGTCGGGCTGACGCCGATGGCGATCTATCGCCACTTTCCTAATCGCCAGGCGCTGTTGCAGCGCATCAGCGACGACAGCTTCCAGGAGATCTCGCGCCACTGGAGCGCGCGCAACGACGGCGGCGACGTGATCGCGCGGCTGCGCGCGACCCAGCAGATCTATCTGGACTATGCGCTGGCCCATCCGCATTTGTTCGACCACGCCTTTTCCATGCAGCGCGAGCAGGCGCGGCGGTTTCCGGAAGATTTCCGCGCGCGGCGCTCGCCGACCTTGAACGTGGTCGCCGACGTGGTGATCGAGGCGCAACAGGCCGGGCGCTTGCGCGCGGGCGATCCGTGGGACATCGCGATGACGTTGTGGGCGCATACCCATGGGTTGATCGTGTTGTATCGCGCTGGGAGGTTCAGTTATGGCGAGCGTGAATTTCGGGCGTTTTATCGGGCGTCGTTGGATCGGTTGCTCGATGGGATCGGGGTTTAGCGCCGGGGATGGTGCGGCGCCGAGCGAACGGGTTGGAGCAAGATCAAAATGGGTTCCGGCTTTCGCCGGAATGACGGTAGGAAGGAACGCGGCGGCTGGAAACAACCCAGGCCTTCGCTTTTGCTCGTCATCCCCGCATTTGCTCGCCATCCCCGCCCCACAGACAAAAAAACGCCCGGCACAAGGCCGGGCGTGAGGACGGTCCGAACCGAGGTTCGAACCGGAAGGGATACGGTGGCGCTCAGTTCAAGCGCGGATCGAGTTGGCGCAGCGCCTGGCCGACGTCGGTGCGGCCGGTGCGGTCGAGTTCGTCGCGGCTGTAGCTGCGGCCGTAGCCGACACAGTCTTTCTGGTTGCGCGATTGCACCCGCGAACCGGTCTGGGTCAGGCAGCTGGGATCGCGGCGGTCCTGCTTGGCGGCCACTGCCGCCGGTTTGGCATCGGCCGCGGCCGCAGGCTGCGCGGGCTCGCGCGCCAGATCGGGCGAAGCAGCGGCGGGCGCGGTCTGCGCCGAAGCGGCGAACGCGCAAGCGCTCAGCAGCAACACCAGCATCGAACGTTTCATCGGACACCTCCTGAACTCGGGTACGTGGCGGCGTGAATCGCAATCGGTCGCGCTCAGCCTACGCCTCGCCTGTCATAGCGACAGTCCCATCGCCGCCGCCGTTTATGCAGTCGTCAGCGTCGCGGACAGTCCTCGCGGCGGCCGCGCTCGAAGGCCATGGCTTCGGCCTCGGTGGCCGGACGCGGGGTCAGGCCGTCGTCGAACAACACCCGCCACACGCCGTCGCCATCGCGATGCCAGACCGATTGGTAAGCGCCGATCAGATAACGCGGCTCAGCGCCCGGATCGAGCTTTTGATACAGCGCCGGCCCGGTCGACCAGGCCACATCGCCGACGCCGCCGATGGTGACCCGCGCCGGATACCAGCGCAGGCGCAGGCTTTTGCCTTCGATCAGCCCCTTCCACTGCTCGGCGATCTGTTCGCGTCCGCGCGTGGGCTGTGGGCGGCCGGAGCCGAACGCGGCCTGTGGATGCAGATGCGCGGCGAAGGCCTGGGCATCGTGTTCGGCGATCGAGCGGGCGAAACTCAGCTCGCGCGCCCACACCGCGCACTCCTCCTCGCTTAGCGGTGCCAGCGGCGGCGGTGCCGGCTTTACCGGCGGCGACGGCGGCGCGGCGGGCGCCGGCGCGACGGATTTCGTCTCCACCCCGGCAGCGGCAGCATCCGCACCGCTGGCGGCCGGCGCGGCGGCCAGCAGCGACAGACACAGACAGGCGGCACGAGCGGTGGCGCGCATGGCGAATCTCGTTGGGAACCCGCGGCCACTATCCGGCCGCGCCCACCAATACGCCAGCGACTGAAGTCATGCATCGCCCGCGTCGGCGCCCGCCATGCCGATCCTGGCGGCTCGCCGCGCGGCCGCCGCCGACGATAGCTGACACCGGCCGGCAACCGCCCGCCGGTATCATGGCCCGATGCGTTCGATCATCCCCGCGGCCCGCGCCGCCCTGCTCGCCTTCGTCCTGGTCCTCACCGCCTGCGCCGCGCCGACCCGCCCGGCGACGCCGCGCGCCGCGCCGCCGGCCGACACCCCGCTGCTGCTGATCTCCATCGACGGCTTCCGCGCCAACTATTTCGAACTGGGCCTGACCCCCAATCTGGAACGCCTGGCCCAGAGCGGCGTGCGCGCGCAATGGATGTCGCCGTCGTATCCGTCGCTGACCTTTCCCAACCACTACACCCTGGTCACCGGCCTGCGTCCGGACCACCACGGGGTGATCCACAACAGCATGAGCGACAGCGCGATCGGCAGATTCAAGGTCGCCGACCGCGACGCCGTCGGCGACACCCGCTGGTGGAACGGCGGCGAGCCGATCTGGATCGGCGCGCAAAAAGCCGGGCTGCGCAGCGCGACCCTGT
This sequence comes from Pseudomonas sp. CGJS7, assembly GCF_036961695.1. Lineage (NCBI taxonomy): Bacteria > Pseudomonadati > Pseudomonadota > Gammaproteobacteria > Pseudomonadales > Pseudomonadaceae > Pseudomonas > Pseudomonas sp. CGJS7. The sequence continues at coordinate 25,033 of NZ_JBAMDI010000074.1, forward strand.
TCTGGCCGGGCAGCGAAGCGCCGATTCACGGCATGCGCCCCAACCGTTGGCGTCCGTTCGACGCCAAGATCGATGAGAACGCGCGCGTCGACGAAGTGCTGAGCTGGTTGGGCGAACCCGCCGCCACCCGCCCGCACGTGGCTACGCTCTACTTCGACGCGCTCGATCACGAAAGCCACGACCACGGCCCCGACTCGGCCGAATCGCGACAAGCCATGCAACGCATCGACGCGGCCATCGGCCGTCTGCTCGACGGGCTGAGCGCGCGCGGCCAACTGGAACAGGTCAACCTGATCGTCGTCTCCGACCACGGCATGGCCGAAGTCGCGCCGGGACAACGCATCGCGGTGGAAGACATGGTCTCGGTCGAACAAGCCACGGTCACCTCGGTCGGCCAGTCCATCGGCATCGCGCCCAAGCCCGGACGCGAGGCCGAAGTCGAACGGCGCCTGCTCGGCAAGCACGATCACTACGACTGCTGGCGCAAGAGCGAACTGCCGGCGCGCTGGCATTACGGCACCCATCCGCGGGTGCCGCCGATCGTCTGCCAGATGCACGAAGGCTGGGATGCGATCGAAGCCGAGAAGCTGAAGAACTGGCCGAAGAACCAGACCCGCGGCTCGCACGGTTACGACCCGGCGCTGCCGTCGATGCGCGCGATCTTCCTCGCGCGCGGCCCGGCGTTCAAGCGCGGCGCCACCCTGGCGCCGTTCGACAACGTCGACGTGTATCCGTTGCTGGCGCGTTTGCTCGGCATCGCCCCGGCCAAGAACGACGGCGACATCGCGCCGCTGCTGCCGGCGCTGCGGGACGGCTCCGCGCGCTGAACGCCGCGGCGGGATCGGGCGAGGCGGACTGGATCTGTCCGCGATCGGCGCAGCGCGCGCATCGCCGCATCGATTCGCTGCCGCGATGCACTAAGAAAAAATTCCGTCATGCGTAGGGCATGACAAAAATCGGCGCGTATCCGTGACTGTTTCATCCAATCGGCCGCGCACGCGCGTCGCGATGACATCGAGCGGCGCTGACGTTTGTCATCGATCTGGATTTTGGTGACGACGACCCAGATTTTTCGTCCCACCGCGGCGCTAGTTTAGCCCCGGGAATCCAGGGACCTCCTCCCCGCAACACCGCCCAAGGAACGGCTCGCCGTTCCTTGGGCGCACACCCCGCGCGTTCGCGCAATCCACGCACCGGAATCCTCCCATGCCTAACGAATCAGGCTCATCGCCTGCGCGCGATCGCGCGGGCCATCGCTTCGTATCCACGCATCCGCTGTTGCCCGCGCTCGCATTGTTCGGCGCGTTGTCGGCGGCGCCGTTGGCGTCGGCGCAAAACATCGCGCCGGCCGGAACCGCGTACCGCTGGGCCCACGGGTTCACCCCCGGCGCCGACGGCCGCAGCGAAACCGAACCCAACAGCGTGCGCGTCGCCGCGCCCCTGCTCAACGACGGCGACGACAGCGTCGATGTCGATCTCAGCGGCGGCCAACCCGAACCCAGCAACAACTACGAAGCCGCCGGCGTGGTGTGGAACGCGCCGCGCACCGTCGACCGGATCGAGATCGTCCACGGCAGCTGGAACAGCAGCGGCGACGGCGCGTTCTGCGATGGACTGAGCCTGCAGTTTTCCAACAGCGCGCGCGGCGACTGGCGCGACAGCGGCTGGGCGGTGCAACCGCAATACGCCTACGATTCCTCGCAGACCGCCGGCGTGGTCTACAGCTTCCGCGGCGCACCGCGCGAGGCGCGCGCGTTCCGGGTGACCGGCAAGCTGCATTGCACTCAAAGCAGTTCGTACTGGGCCAACATCCGCGAAGTGCGCGCGTTCCAGGCCGGCAACCAGAGCCTGTGGAACGACAGCGCGCTGCCGACCCTGGTCGATTCCACCGATCCCGAAGGCGTCGAAGTGGGCCTGCGTTTCCGCAGCACCCAACCGGGCTGGATCAAGGGCGTGCGCTTCTACAAGTCGGCGGCCAACACCGGCGCCCACGTCGGCAATCTGTGGGCGCAGGACGGCACCTTGCTGGCCCGGGTCGGCTTCAGCGACGAAACCGCCTCGGGCTGGCAGCGCGCCTCGTTCGCGACGCCGGTGCGCATCGCCGCCGACACCACTTACATCGTCTCGTACTACGCGCCCAACGGCCGCTACTCGGCGGATCTGGATTATTTCTCCGCGGCCGATTACGCCAACGGCCCGCTGCGCGCGCTGCGCGACGGCAGCGACGGCGGCAACGGCAACTACCGCTACGGCGCGCAAAGCGGGTTCCCCGGCTCGACCTGGCGTTCGGCCAATTACTGGGTCGACGTCGAATTCGCTCCGCTCAGCGGCGACACCACCGCGCCGAGCGTGCCGACCGGATTGGCGGCGACGGTGGCCGATGCGAGCACGGTCAACCTGAGTTGGAACGCCAGCGCCGACGACACCAGCGCGGTGCGTTATCGCGTCTATGCCGAAGGCAACCCGGTCGCGTTGGGCGAAACCGAGCTCACCGGCTATGTCCACGCCGACGCGCAACCGGAAACGCGCTACAGCTACCGGGTCAGCGCGCTCGACGCGGCGGGCAACGAATCGGCGCGCTCCGAAGCGGTCGCGGTGACCACGCCGCCCTTGGCCAACACCCGCACCTGCCCGCCGTTCCCGGCGTTCCCGGATGCGAACTGCACCGGCGTTCCGGCCGGCCAGACGCTGACCACCATCAACGGCAGCTACAGCAGCAGCCGCGACGGTCAGGTCATCAACGCCTTGCTGATCACCGGCGATCTGGTTATCCGCCACGACAACGTCACCGTCAGCAACAGCCGCATCAAGGGCTTCGTCGATCACCGCACCAACCGCAATCTGGTCCTCAAGGACGTCGACCTGGGCCCGGACCGTTGCCCGGCGGTCAACAACGGCGGCCGCCGTTTGATCAACGGCGACAACGGCTACACCCTGATCCGCGCGCACCTGCATCACAACGGCGACGACATGCTGATCGCCGGCGGCGGCGAACCGGTGCTGATCCAGGACAGCCTGATCCACAACACCTGTTTCTATCCCGACGATCATCTGGACGCGTTGCAGTTCTATTCGCCCGGCCAGGTCGGCCACGTCAGCGTGATCCACAGCAACATCGACGCGCGCCCGGTCAATTCCTCCGGCTACGGCAACGCGGCGATCTTCTGGGCCGACCGTCCGGGCGCCGGTTCGACTCTGACCATCCGCCAAAGCCAACTCGCCGGCGGCGGCTACACCCTGGCGCCTTACGATTCGGGCCGGGGTTCGGGCGTGACCATCGAAGTCAGCGACACCCGCTTCGTGCGCGGTTCGCAATGGGGCAGCGCGTGTTATGTCGGCCAGAACGATCCGGCCAACCATTCGCCGACCATTGACTACAACGGCACCGAAGGCCTCAAATGGCTGCGCAACGCCTGGAGCGACGGCACGCCGCTGCCTAGCTGCCAGTAATCGGTAACTGCGGGCGATCCGCCGCTGCGGCGACGCAGCGGCGGATCGGCGAGCCGGCGCGATGCGGCGGCCCCGCAGGCCCGCCGGAGCGCCCCGACCCCGGCTCGTATTGATGTCCGAATCCGGCGAGTCCCGCCCCGGCCCCGGTGCTAGCCTTAGTCCATGGACGCCATCGCCACCCCCGCACCGAACGCCTCGCTGCCGCATTGGCGGGTCTGCGAACAAGCCCGTTTCAGCGGCGACCCGCGCTTCGACGGCTTGTTCTTCACCGCGGTCACCAGCACCGGCATCTATTGCCGGCCGGTCTGCCCCGCGCCGGCGGCCAAGCGCGAGAACGTCAAATACTTCGGCCACGCCGCGGCCGCCGAAGCCGCCGGTTTTCGCCCTTGTTTGCGCTGCCGTCCGGAACTGTCGCCGGCCGAAGGCGCTTGGCGGCGCGGCGATGCCGCGGTCGCGCGCGCACTGAAACTGATCGATGAAGGCTTGCTCGCCGACCAGCCCCTGGCCGCCCTGGCCGAGCGCGTGGGCCTGGGCGAACGGCAACTGCGCCGTCTGTTCGTCGAACGCCTCGGCGCGCCGCCGATCGGCGTGCACGGCACCCGCCGTCTGCTGTTCGCCAAGCAATTGCTGACCGAAACCCATCTGCCGATCACCGAAGTGGCGATGGCCGCCGGTTTCGGCAGCTTGCGCCGCTTCAACACCGCCTTCCGCGAGGCCTACCGCATGGCCCCGCGCGATCTGCGCCGGCGTCCCAACGAAACCCCGCACGGCGACGGCGACAGCCTGGTGCTGCGGCTGGGTTATCGGCCGCCGTACGACTTCGCCGCGATGCTCGATTTCTTGCGCGGCCGCGCCCTGCCCGGCGTGGAATTAGTCGACGAACACAGCTACAGCCGGGTGATCGGCCCGATCGAATCGCCCGGTTGGTTGCGGGTGAGCGCGTGGCCGGCCGACAAGCGCGAGAGCCAGCATGCGTTGAAGCTGGAACTGCACGGCCCGGCGCCGGCGCGCTTGCTGGAAATCATCAACCGTCTGCGCCGCATGTTCGATCTGGACGCCGATCCGAACGCGATCGCTTCGGCGCTGTCGGTCGATCCGCGTTTGCAGGCGCTGTTCGTCAAGCGCCCCGGACTGCGTTTGCCCAGCGGTTGGGACGGTTTCGAGATTTCGGTGCGGGCGATTCTCGGCCAGCAGGTCAGCGTCGCCGCCGCGCGCACGCTGGCCGCGCGCACCGCGCAACGTTTCGGCCAACCCTTGCCGAAGCCGTTCGGCCCGGGGCTGGAGCATCTGTTCCCCACCCCCGAAGCCTTGGCCGATGCGGATCTGGTCGAAATCGGCCTGACCCGCGCGCGCGCCGAGACCGTGCGCACGGTCGCGCGCGCCTTGCTCGAAGGCCGGGTGGATTTCCGCGCCGAACGCACGCTCGACGATTTCGTCGCGCGCTGGGTCGCACTGCCCGGGATCGGGCCGTGGACCGCGCACTACATCGCGATGCGCGCGCTCGGCCATCCCGACGCGTTTCCGGCCGACGATCTGGTCCTGCAAAAAGCCGTACCCGAAGACGGCGTGCGCATGAGCGCCAAGGCGCTCAACGCGCGCGCCGAAGCGTGGCGGCCGTGGCGTGCGTACGGCGTGATCCAGGTCTGGCGCGACAGCATGCCGGTGCCGATCGCCAAACCCGCGGCCGCGTCGGCCAAGCCCGCGCGCAAGCCGAGCAAAGCCGCATGAGCAAGCACATCCGCCTGAAAGCCGGCGCGGTGACGTTCCAGCGCATCGACAGCCCGGTCGGATCGCTGCTGCTGGCCAGCGGCGACGACGGCCTGCGCCTGATCGAATTCCAGGCGCCGTGGCATCCGGTGGTGATCGAGCCGCATTGGCGCGAAGGCGACAACGGCGTGTTGCTGGAAACGCGCAAGCAATTGCGCGAGTACTTCGACGGCCTCCGCCAACGCTTCGATCTGCCGCTGGCGCCGCATGGCACGCCGTTCCAGTTGCAGTGCTGGCATACCCTGGCCCTGATCGGCTGGGGCGAAACCTGGAGCTACGGGCAAATGGCGCGGCATCTGGGCCAACCCACCGCCACCCGCGCGGTCGGCGCCGCCAACGGCCGCAATCCGTTGCCGATCGTGCTGCCCTGTCATCGGGTGATCGGCGCCGACGGCAGCCTCACCGGTTTCGGTGGCGGGCTGCCGACCAAGGAGTTTTTGCTGAGGCTGGAAGGCGCGTTGCCGCAGCCGGCGCCGGTGCCGATCGGCGATTTGTTCGGCCATTAACCACGCCGAATCCGCGCGATCCCCCTGTAGGAGCGGCGCAAGCCGCGACCGCGACATCGCGCCCATTGCGCAACCTTCGCCGTAGCTGCGATTTCGCGGTCGCGGCTCGCGCCGCTCCTACAGGGAGATGGCGCGAACCATCGCAGCTCAATCGGCCAACAACGCCCGCAACGTATCGCCATACCGCCGCGCGATCGCCTCGCGGTCGCGATGGCGCCCATCGCTCACCACCTGACGGCCGCCGACGCGCACGTCCCGCACCAAGTTGCGATTGCCGCTGAACAACCAACGGTCGACATAGTCTTCGTCGGTCGCACCGGCGAACGCGGGTGCGTCGCGATCCAAAGTCAACGTGTCGCCCTGCAAAACCGCAGCGGCGAAACCGGTCGAGCGCTCGGCGCTGGCATGAGCGCCGCGCAACAAGGTCTCGCCGACGCTGGTGCTGTCGGCGCCGACGGCGATGTTGCGCTTGCGCGTGATCAGGCGCTGGCCGTATTCGAGCCAGCGCAGTTCCTCGACCGGCGAAACCGAGATATGCGAATCCGAGCCCACGCCCCAGTAACCGCCCGCGTCGAGGTAATCGCGCAGCGGGAACAGGCCGTCGCCGAGATTGCCCTCGGTGGTGGTGCAGATCGCCACGGTCGCGCCGCTGGCGGCGATGCCGCGCACTTCGGCGTCGTTCAAATGGGTGGCGTGGACCAGGGTCCAGCGCTCATCGACGTCGGCATTGGCCAGCAGCCATTCCACCGGGCGCGCCTTGCGCACCGCCAGGCAATCCTCGACCTCGGCCACTTGCTCGGCGATATGCACATGCACGCGGCTGTCGGCCGGCAGCGCCGCCAACACCTCGCGCATCGGCTGCGGCGGCACCGCGCGCAGGCTGTGCAGGCAGCAGCCCACTTGCAGCGCTTGGTCGGTGTCGGCGCGCAAGCTGTCGAGCAGACGCAAATACGCTTCGACCGTATGCCCGAACCGGCGCTGGCGCTCGCTCAGCGGCCGTTCGTCGAAACCACCGGTCATGTAAAGCACCGGCAGCAAGGTCATGCGGATGCCGGTCTCGCGCGCCGCGGCGATCAGCGCGCGCGACATTTCCGCCGGATCGGCGTAGGGACGGCCATCGGGCGCGTGATGCAGGTAGTGGAACTCGCACACGCTGGTGTAACCGGCTTCGAGCATTTCCACGTACAGCTGGGTGGCCACCGCATGCAGCGCTTCGGGGCTGAAGCGCTCGGCGAAGCGGTACATGGTCTCGCGCCAGGTCCAGAAGCTGTCGGCGGGGTTGGTCTGGCGCTCGGCCATGCCGGCCATGGCGCGCTGGAAGGCGTGCGAATGCAGGTTGGCGATGCCCGGCACGATGCGCTCGCCGGCGGCGTCGCCGCGCCAGCCGTCGGGGGTCCAGAGAACGGTCGGAGTCGAGGTGGTCATGCGCGCATTCTCGCCTGCATGCGCGCGCGGCGCGACCGTTGCCGCGCGTATGGCGCGCGGGCGGAGCGCGCGTCCGCCCGCGGCCAAGCCCCCGCGCCGACGGCCATTGACTAGAATCGGCGCCATGAACACCGTTTCCGCCCCCCTTTCGCCCCGGCCCGACGGCCGGCCTTACGACGGTTTGATCCTCGGCGCTTCGCTGGCGACCCTGGACGCCGCCGAGGGCTACGGCGAGATCGCCGACGCCGCGCTGGCCTGGCGCGACGGCCGCATCGCCTGGCTCGGGCCGCGCGAACAACTGCCGGGCGCGCCGGCCGATCTGGCCGCGACCGTGATTCAAGCCGAAGGCTGGATCACCCCGGGCCTGATCGACTGCCACACCCATCTGGTCTTCGCCGGCGACCGCGCGCGCGAGTTCGAGCTGCGCCTGAAGGGCGCCAGCTACGAGGAAATCGCCCGCGCCGGCGGCGGCATCGTCTCCAGCGTGCGCGCCACCCGCGCCGCCGACGAAACCGAGCTGCTGCGCCAATCGCTGCCGCGCGCCCGCGCCTTGTTGGCCGACGGCGCGACTACGCTTGAGATCAAGTCCGGCTACGGCCTGGATTTCGACAACGAGCGCAAGATGCTGCGGGTCGCGCGCCAGGTCGGCGAAACCCTCGGCGTGCGCGTGCGCACCACCTACCTCGGCGCGCACGCGCTGCCGCCGGAATACCAGGGCCGCGCCGACGACTACATCGACGCGGTCTGCGCGTGGATGCCGCGCCTGCACGCCGAAGGCCTGATCGACGCCGTCGACGCGTTCTGCGAAGGCATCGGCTTCAGCCCGGCCCAGACCACCCGCGTGTTCGAAGCCGCGCGCGCCCTGGGCCTGCCGGTGAAGCTGCATGCCGATCAGCTCAGCGATCTGGGCGGCGGCGCGCTGGCGGCCGCGTTCGACGGCTTGTCGGCTGATCACGTCGAACACACCTCCACCGACAGCGTCCGCGCGATGGCCGCGCACGGCACCGTCGCGGTTCTGCTGCCGGGCGCGTTCCATGTGCTGCGCGAAACCAAGCTGCCGCCGCTGGATGCGTTCCGCGAACACGGCGTGGCGATGGCGGTGGCGACCGATTGCAATCCCGGCACCTCGCCCTTGCTGTCGCTGCGGCAGGCCATGCAACTGTCGTGCACCCACTTCCGCCTGACCCCGGAAGAAGCGCTGCGCGGCGCGACCGTGCACGCCGCGCGCGCGCTCGGCCTGGACGACGCCGGCACGCTGCGGGTCGGCGCGCGCGCCGACTTCGTGCAGTGGCAGATCTCACATCCCTCCGAGCTGTGCTACTGGCTCGGCGGGCGGCTGGCGCAGCGCGTGGTCGCCGGCGGGCGGGTGCTGTCGCAGCGCGAGGCGGCGGGCTGAGCGGCGGCGGAGAGTTTCGCGGCAGGCCACGGTCGCGACGGCAGTTGCAGGTTCGCGGTCGCAGCTTGCGCAGCTCCTACAGGTAGCAGCCGGCCCTGCTCGCAATCGGGGTACTACCTGTAGGAGCTGCGCAAGCTGCGACCGCGAACCTGCAGCAACGACGCAACCCCAATCCACCCGCATCAACCGCAACCGCGAACGCCGCGACCATCGCCCCCGCCCCAGCAAACGCTGCAACGCGACAAGGCAGCCCGCGCCCGCTGTTGTACGCTGAGCCCCCGGCGCGTCGTCCGAACGCGCCCAGCCGACACTCCGGAGGTCACGTGCGGATCGCTGCTCTCGCCTTAGCCCTTGCCCTGCTGCCGCTCGCCGCGCAGGCCGACCAACCGCTCAGCAGCGGTCAACGCTTCGCCCAGGACGCGATCATCGTCGATACCCACATCGACGCGCCGAGCTTGTTGCTGCGCCATTGGGCCGACCTGGGCGTGGACACGCCCAAGGTCGAGTTCGACTATCCGCGCGCGCGCCAGGGCGGGCTGGATGTCGCCTTCATGTCGATCTACACCTCGCCCGGCGAAGACCGCGCCGGCACCGCCACCCAAACCGCGCACACCCAGATCGACGCGGTCGAAGCGATGATCGGCCGGCGTCCGGAGCAATTCGCCCTGCTGCGCTCGCCCAAGGACTTCGAGCGCCTGCACCAGCGCGGTCAGCGCGTGCTGCTGGCGCTGGGCATGGAAAACGGCGCGCCGATCGGCGAAGACCTGTCGCTGCTCAAGCTGTTCCACCAACGCGGCGTGCGCTACATCACCCTGGCCCACAGCGAGGACAATCGGATCAGCGATTCCTCCTACAGCCGCAAGCACACCTGGAAAGGCCTGAGCCCGTTCGGCGAAAAAGTCGTCGATGAAATGAACCGGCTCGGCATCATGGTCGACGTGTCGCATCTGTCCGACGACGCCGTGCGCGACGTGCTCGCGCGCAGCAAGGCGCCGGTGATCGCCAGCCACTCGGGCCTGCGCCACTTCACCCCGGGGTTCGAACGCAACCTCAGCGATGAATTGGCCAAGGCGGTCGCGGCCAAGGGCGGCGTGGTCCAGGTGGTGTTCGGCAACGCCTTCGTCGATCCGGCTTCGGCCGCCGACACCCAGGCCTATTTCGGCGCCAGCGCCAAGTTCGAGCAGGAACAGGCCGCGGCGCGCGCGCGCGGCGAAACGCCGAAGTCGTCGGAAGCCTTCGACAAGGAATGGGAAGCCGCGCATCCGCCGCGGCAAGTGAAGATCGACGCGGTGCTGGATCAACTCGATTACGGCATCAAGCTGCTCGGCGCCGATCACGTCGGCATCGGCTCGGACTTCGACGGCGTCAGCGGCGCGTTGCCGCAAGGGCTGAAATCGGTCGCCGACTATCCCAATCTGATCGAAGGCCTGAAAGCGCGCGGCCATTCCGACGAAACCATTCGCAAGGTGCTCGGCGGCAATTTGCTGCGGGTATGGGGCGAAGTCGAAGCCAAGGCGGCCACGCCGTGAGCGCAAGCGCTTCGCCGAACTTCGAGCCGCTGCCCGCCAACCCGGGCAGCGACACCCACGGCCATTTGCGCTTCGTCGACGAAGACGGCGAGGAATGGCTGGAGCCGTTCGACTTGCCCGAGCTGGCCGCGCAGATTTTGAACGAACTCGGCCATGAGGCGCGCGTAGGCGAAGACGGCTGGCTGGAACTGAGCGGCAGCGGCTGGCGTTTGCTGCCGCAGTTCATCGAATTCCACGAACGCGACGACGGCAACATCGGCACCGCCACCACGGTCCAGTGCAATCATCCGACGCTGTCGCCGCTGGGCTTGTTCGAATACCAGTACGCGATCCACGAAACCTTCGACGAAGCCGCCGGCGCGGGCTTCCGCAAATGGGCGCGGACCGATCTGCCGGCGCTGCTGGATGCCGAACGCGACGAACCCGACGCGTGCATGACCATGAGCATGGAACTGCCGGAGAAAGACGGCCAACCGGCGCGCAAGCGGCGCCTGTTGTTCGGGCCGGTCGAACACTTCGGCCGGCAAGAACCCGCGGCCGCGGACCAGCAAGACGGGCAAGACGCGGAGGAAGCGGAAGACTTCTGTCCCTGCTGCCTGTTCACCAAATCGATCGACGCCTTCGACCCGCTGCTGCGCAGCGACCGGTTCTACGGCGTGCGTCTGTTCGCCTCCAACGATCCCAGCGACGGCAAGCGTCAGGCCGACTGCCGGGTCAACGGCGAGGAGTGGGCACAAGCGCAAGACGCGCTGCGCGCCTATGCCGCGACCTGGCCGGCCGGCGCGGGGTTGGAATACCGCAAGCAGTACGTGATCGTGCAGAACCTGGCCGACTAGCGCCGCTCGACGACGGCAACGAAAAAGCCCGGCTTTCGCCGGGCTTTTTCTTTTCGAAACCGCTACGGCGATCAGAAGCTCGCGCGCACGCCCAGGTTGAACTGGCGGTTTTCGGAACCGAACTCGGCTTCGCCGACGATGCCCCAAGTCTGGTTGAACTTCACCAACGCGCCGAGAGTGGCGCTGGCTTCGCTGTCGTACGCGTCGCCGTCGGTGTAGTTGATCTTGGCCCAGCCTTCGAAGTGGCTGGCGAGGTTGCCGCGCAGGCCCACCGACACGCGGAAGTCGTCGGCGCGATCGAAATCGCCGCCGCGGTCGACCTCGACGTCGGTGCCGACGTAGCTCAACTCGCCGGTCCAGTCCACGCGCTCGGACAGAGTGTGGTGGTAGCCGAAACCGATCTCATACTGCCTCAGATCGAACTCGGCCTCGCCCAACTTGACGTTGCGGTAACGCACCGCGACATCGTCGTCGCCCTGGCGATAAGCGCCGAACAGATGGAACGCATCGCCGAGCGCGACCGAACCCTGCAGGTAACCGCCATTGGCGCGCACGTCGTCGACCGAGACACCACCGCCGAGCGACGGCAGTTCGACCCGGCTCTGAGCGACGCCGGCTTCGACATAGGAATAGCTCAGACCGCCCTCTTCGGCCGCGGCTGCGGACGACATTGCAGCGAGCACGAGCGCCAGCGCGAGTTGCTTGTTCATCTTGAATCCCCTTGAGTCCTTGATTGATTGACGCTCCCTTCCTAGGGAGCGGCGCGCATGTTAGTGGAAAAACGAACGCCGCGCGCGGGGTTTTTCCGCGCACAACTCGAAGATCCACAGATGATGTGCCACGTGCTGCAGCCGATACTCATAACTGTTATCAAGCCGCGCATTCGAGGCATAAAAAATACGGAAAAGAGCACCCCACGATTGCGGGGCGCTCTCTTTTTGCCACCGATTCAGCGGATCAAAAGCTCGCGCGCACGCCGAGTCGGAACTGACGATCGTCCTGGCCGACTTCGGCTTCGCCGACGATGCCCCAGACTTCGTTGAACTTCACCAACGCGCCGAGGGTGCCGCTGAACTCGCCGTCGTAAAAATCGCCGTCGGTGTAGTTGGCCTTGACCCAACCTTCGAAGTTGGCGGCCAGATCGCCCTGCAAACCGATCGAGGCGCGGTAATCGTCGCCCTCGACCCGCGGATTGATGACCTGTTCGCGATCGAACTTGACCTGGGTGCGGATGTAGCTCAGTTCGCCCGTCCACTCCACCCGATCGCTGACCGGACGGTGATAACCGAAGCCGACTCGGGCCTGCTGCACATCGGTATCGATTTCCGTCGATTCGCCCAGGCTGATGATGCTCGCGCCGATGTCGGCGTTGCCTTGCTGGTAACCGCCGAACACATAGAAACGGTCGTTGACCTCGTAGGAGCCGGCGATGTAGCCGCCGTCGGCCTTGGCGTCTTCGATCGAAACATCGGAGGCCGGGATGTCGGTCGGGCCGCGCAGCGGCGTCTTGGTCTGCTGATGCAGGAAACCGCCTTCGACGTAGGTGTGGCGCAGACCGTCGGCCGCCGCGGCAGCCGAGGAAGCGGTGGCCAGGAGCACGGCCAACGCGAGTTGCTTGTTCATAAGTCCCCTTGAGTCCTTTAATGGATTGGATTCCGTTCCCTTTCCCGGGAACCGCGCGATCTTAATGAAAAACTTACAGCGCGTGGCCATCTTTTGATCCGAATCACATTTAGACACAGCTCGGCCGCTGCACGACACGCCAGCGCCGGCCGCGCCGATGCCTCGCGCAAAAGAAAAGCCCCGCACAGGCGGGGCTTTTCTTCGAGCCTGTACCGGCGGCGGACCCGGCGGCTGCGATGCAGCGGCGGGCTCCGGCCGGCGGGCGGCTTATTCCTTGGTGGCCTTCTTCGCCACGACCTTCTTGGCCGGCGCCTTGGCGGCGGCGGTCTTGGCGGTCTTCTTGGCGGCCGGGGCGGCGGCGGTGCCGGCGGCCTTGGTCACGGCCTTGCTGCGGGCGTTGCCGTAGCTGGAGTTGTAGCGCTTGCCCTTGGCGGTCTTGCGGTCGCCTTTACCCATGGTCGTGCTCCTGTATGCGTTTGAACGTGTTTCGAATGATGGTCCGCGCAGCCGCCAGCGGTGCCGCGGAAGGGCGCGAAGCCCGTTTTCCGGCACGGCACAGCCGCGCGCGAGGCTGCGAAGCCTAGCACAAGCGCCCGGATTAGGCGTTCTGAACCGCCCGGCGCGCTCAGTGGGCGCAGCTGGCGTCGTGGATGTGGCCGTGGTTGAGGCGCAGATTGGCCAGATGGGCCAGGCCGACCAGCACGCCGCCGCAGGTCATGGCGATGGCATGGGGCAGCAGCGAATGGTGCAGCGGCGCGTACAGCACCCCGACCCAGAGCAGAGCCAGGCCCGGCACCAGCAGCGAGAACGCGCGCAACTCATGGTGGCGGCGGTAGCCGGAGATCACGCTGATGCTGCCCAGCAGAGTGGCGAAAATCACGAACGCCAGCTCGAAGCTGTCGCCGAACCAGACCGCGACGCCCAGCGAGGGCAACACGGCGATCAGCAGCGGCAAGGCAGCGCAATGCACGGCGCAGGCCAGCGAGCCGAAGGCGCCGATCCGGTCGAGCAAGCCGCGGAAAATGGAAGGCATGGAGGGATGACTTCTGGGACGGTTGTCAATCAGGTATCGTTACTTTATAACATTTCAACCTCCCCCGCCAGTTCATCTTCAGTCCTCCTGTCATGCCCAAGCCCATCGTCAGCTCCCCGCGCGCTCGTCGCAGCGCGCTTGCCATCGCATTGACCCTCGCCCTGCCGTTCGGCCAAGCCGTCGCCCAGGACGTCTCCGCGGATGCCTCCGCCCAGAACGCCACGCCCGGCACGCCCAGCGACAACCGCCACGCCAAGGCTACCAGCCTGGACGCGGTGGTCGTAACGGCCACGCCGCTGCAGTCCAGCGCCGAAGAACTGGCCCAGCCGGTGGAAGTGCTGGCCGGCGAGAAGCTCGACGAAGCCCGCGCCACCACCCTGGGCGAGACCGTCGGCAAGCTGCCCGGCGTGCAGAGCTCCAATTTCGGCGCCGGCGTCGGCCGCCCGATCATCCGCGGCCAGGACGGCCCGCGCGTGGCGGTGATGACCGGCGGCCTGGCCACCCAGGACGTCTCCACCGTCAGCCAGGACCACAACGTCACCGTCGAGCCGTTCCTGGCCGACCAGATCGAAGTGCTCAAGGGCCCGGCCACCCTGCTCTACGGCAGCGGCGCGATCGGCGGCGTGGTCAACGTGGTCGACGGCCGCATCGCCGAGAAACCGCTCGATGAAACCGTGTCCGGCCGCGCCGAGATCCGCCGCAGCACCGTCAACGACGGCGTCACCGGCATGGCCCGGGTCGACGCCAGCGGCGCCGACGGCGCGCTGGTGCTGCACGCCGACGGCGTGTACCGCAACAACGACGATTACCAGACCCCGCTGGGCCGTCAGCGCAACAGCTTCGTCGACACCAAGACCGGCGCGCTCGGCGCGTCCCTGGTCGGCGACCTGGGCTTCCTCGGCTTTTCCGCCGCGCGCTACGAAGACAAGTACGGCAACCCGGGCGAGCCGGGCAACGCCGAAGAAGGCGAGTCGCCGGTGCATATCGACATGAAGCAGAACCGCTTCGAGTTGAAGGGCGGCATCAACCAGGAATTCGGCATCTTCAGCGGCTTGCGCGCCAGCGTGGCCAACACCGAATACGAGCACACCGAGTTCGAAGGCAGCGAGGTCGGCACGCGTTTTCTCAGCGACGCCACCGAAGGCCGCTTCGAGCTGACCCACAAGCCGCTGGCCGGCTGGATCGGCGCGCTCGGCGTGCAGGGTTACGACCGCAAATTCCAGGCGATCGGCGAAGAAGCCTTCGTCCCCCACACCAAGACCCGCGCCGGCGGTTTGTTTCTGACCGAACAGCGCAAGTGGGATCAGCTGCAGGTCGAACTGGGCGCGCGCATCGACCGCGTGGAAGTCTCGCCGCAAGGCGCGGACAAGCGCAATTTCAATCCGCTGAGCCTGTCGGCCGGCGTGTTGTGGAAGTTCAACGATGCCTGGCGCCTGACTTTCAACGCCGATCGCGCCGAACGCGCGCCGGCGGAAGAAGAGTTGTTCGCCGACGGCCTGCATGCGGCCACCGCTTCGTACGAAATCGGCGACGCCAATCTGCGCAAGGAGCGCGCCAACCAGTTCGAACTCGGCCTGCATTACCACGGCGCCAAGTTCGAGGCCAAGTTGGCCGCGTACCAGACCCGTTTCGACGGCTTCATCTATCTGCTCGACACCGGCGGTTTCGACGAAGAGAACAACCCGATCCGCCAGTGGAGCCAGGCCGACGCCAAGTTCACCGGGTTCGAGGGCGAAGCGATCGCCCATCTGTTCGACGGCGACGCCGGCAAGTTCGACGTGCGCGTGTTCGGCGACAGCGTGCGCGCCAAGCTCGACAACGGCGGCGGCAACCTGCCGCGGATCGCGCCGGGCCGGGTCGGCGGCGAACTGCGCTGGAACGCCGACAGCTGGCGCGCCTCGCTGGGCGCCACGCGTTACATGAAGCAGGACAAGGTCGCGGCCAACGAAACCCCGACCGACGGCTACACCCTGGTCGACGCCCATCTGGCCTACCACTGGGACGCCGGCAACCTGGGCTACGAGTTGTTCCTGGACGGCACCAACCTCACCGACCAGACCGCGCGCGTGCACACCTCCTTCCTCAAGGACTCGGTGGTGCTGCCGGGCCGCGGCGTGGACTTCGGCGTGCGGGTGTTCTTCTGATCCACCGCCCGAACGACTGCCAGCGGGACCGATCCGACTCTCTCCAAGTCGCCAGGTAGCGCCCTTCCCGCGGCCCCGAACGCCGGCCTTCGCGCCGGCGTTTGCGGTTGCGGCGCAAATAGGTGTATATACACTCAATGACCACGATCGCCGACATCATCCGGGCCGAGAACGCCGCCCCCAGCGTCTGCACCTGTTTCCGCATGCGCAAACTCGCCCGGCTGATGAGCCAGCGCTACGACCAGGCGCTGGCGCCGGCGGGGATCAACCTCAACCAGTACTCGATCCTGCGCCGCACCGGCGGCCGCGGCCGGCCCTTGGGCGAAGTGGCGCGCGAGCTGGGGATGGACCGCACCACCCTCAGCCGCGACCTGAAGCCCTTGGTCGCCGCGGGCTGGATCGAATCGGTGGCCGGCGAAGACGCCCGCCAGCGCCGGCTGCGCATCACCGCCGAAGGCCGCGCGGTGATCGAACGCGCGCAGCCGTTGTGGCGGGTCGCGCAGGACCAGATCGACCGCGGCCTGGGCGAAGACGGCATCGCGGCGCTGCATGCGCAGTTGGATCGGGCGATCGCGCAGTTGCAGGCTGGGGATGAAGCGTGGGCGTCGCTGGGCTGACGGCTGCGGCGACTAGGCGGATGGCTTGCTCCGTGGGTCGACCGTTCCGCCTCGACGCGCGCCACTCGCCCACCTACGCGGTTCATCCACTTATCGACGCAACCCACCCGACCGTCATTCCCGCGAACGCGGGAATCCAGGGCCTTTCGGGCGAAAGCGCATGAAGCCTTCGAATTCCCGCCTCAGCTGCCACAGCCAAAGTCGCTGGATTCCCGCGTTCGCGGGAATGACGGCAAAAGCGCGAGCGCTACGACTTCATAGTCTTTCGCTCGAAGAGCCCTGGATTCCCGCCTTCGCGGGAATGACGGCAAAAGCGCGGGCGCTACGACTTCATAGTCTTTCGCTCGAAAAGCCCTGGATTCCCGCCTACGCGGGAATGACGGCAACGGCGATAACGCAACCCGCCAATACAAGAACCTCAGACCACACGCCGCGCAAGCGCGCGTCGAATCCGTAAGCGTCTATCGCTTAGCGAACGCGCCCCCCATCAACGCCAGCCCCACCTGTCGAGATCCCGATGACCACCGCAATCGACGCCCCGCCCAACAGCAAAACTCCGTCCTACTGGCCGCTCCTGCTCGCCGCCACGGCGATGCTGATGATCACCATGGGCATCCGCCAATCGCAGGGCTTGTTGATCAAGCCGATCGGCCAAAGCACCGGCATGGGCATCGCCGAAATCAGTTTCGCCCTGGCGATCGGCCAGTTCGTCTGGGGCGCGGTGCAGCCGATCTTCGGCGCGGTCGCCGATCAACGCGGCCCCGGGCGGGTGCTGGTGTTCGGCGGTCTGTTGCTGATGGCGGGCATGGCGCTGACGCCGTTGGTGTCGTCGCAATGGGGCTTGATCGTGACCCTGGGCCTGCTCGGCGCGGCCGGCGCCGGGGCCGGCAGTTTCTCGATTCTGATCGGCGCGACCGCGCAGCAATTGCCGGCGGAAAAACGTTCGATGGCGGCGGGATTGATCAACGCCGGCGGCTCGATGGGGCAGTTCCTGTTCGCGCCGTTGGTGCAGGCGGTGATCGCCGCGGCCGGCTGGATGGCGGCGATGTGGACCCTGGCGGTGGCCGCGTTCGCGACCCTGCCGCTGGCCTGGCCGCTGCGTCGGCGCAAGCCGGCGCAGAGCGCAGCCACGGCCGCCGCCGCGCCGGCGCCGGGCATCGGTCTGCGCGAACAAGTGCGCATCGCCCTGCGCAATCCCAGCTACTGGATGCTGCACATCGGGTTTTTCACCTGCGGCTTCCACATCGCGTTCCTGGTCACCCACTTGCCCGGCGAAATCGCCTTGTGCGGCCTGTCGGACAACG
Organism: Pseudomonas sp. CGJS7; assembly: GCF_036961695.1. Taxonomy (NCBI): domain Bacteria; kingdom Pseudomonadati; phylum Pseudomonadota; class Gammaproteobacteria; order Pseudomonadales; family Pseudomonadaceae; genus Pseudomonas; species Pseudomonas sp. CGJS7. The sequence goes on from NZ_JBAMDI010000074.1 coordinate 42,663, forward strand.
TCTCGGCGGTGGCGCTGGCGCTGATCGGTTTGTTCAACGTCGCCGGCAGTCTGGCCGCGGGCTGGTTGGGTCAGCGCTATCGGATGAAGCATCTGCTCGCGCTGATGTACGCCAGCCGCGCGGCGATGATCGCGATCTATCTGATCTCGCCGCCGACGCCGATAACGTTCTACTTGTTCGCCGCGGGCCTGGGCGTGACCTGGCTGGCGACGGTGCCGCCGACCGCGGGTCTGGTCGGCAAGTTGTTCGGGCCGCGCTATCTGGGCACGCTGTTCGGACTGACCCTGCTCTCGCACCAGATCGGCGGCTTCTTCGGCGCCTGGCTCGGCGGCGTGGCGATGGCCAAGTTCGGCGACTACACCTGGATGTGGTACGCCGACATCGCCCTGGCGCTGATGGCCGCGGCCGCGCATCTGCCGATCCGCGAGGCGAAGCCGGCGGCACCGGCGTTGGCGACGGCGAACGCCTGAGCGATCTGCCCGCCATCACGTGGTTGCGATAATCCCCTGTAGGAGCGGCGCGAGCCGCGACCGCGACATCGCGATAACGGCGAAACTACCGGCACGCAGGTAAACGACGCGGTTGTTGCGATGTCGCGGTCGCGGCTTGCGCCGCTCCTACAGGAAGCCTGTGCGGGCCGCTCGCGAACTCAGGCTTTCGCCGCTTTCGCCTCGACGCAATCCGCGCACTGCCCATGCACTTCCAAAGTCTGCGCCTGCGGCACGAAACCCAGCGCGCGCGCGCGGGTTTCCAGCAGGTCGACGATGCGTTCGTCTTCCAGTTCGGTGGCCGACTGGCAGCTGTCGCAGATCAGGAACGGCACCGCATGCTGCGCGCCGCCGGGGTGGTGGCAGCCGACGAAGGCGTTGATCGAGGCCAGCTTGTGGATGAAGCCGTGTTCGAGAAGGAAATCCAGCGCCCGGTAAATCGTCGGCGGCGCGGCGGCGTCGTGGGTGGCCTTCATCTGGTCGAGCAGATCGTAGGCCTTCATCGGCCGGCCGGCGGCCGCGATCAGGCGCAGCGCGTGCGCGCGGATCGGGGTGAGCCGCAGGCCGCGTTGCTCGCAGGCCCGCTCGACCTCGTGCACGAAGCCGTCGCCGTCGTGGACGTGGTGTTGGGGATCGGTGCAGGCGTGGCTGGTGCTCATGGCGGGGCTCCTGATGCGCGGCGCGGGAAACGACGCTGGCGGGTTCCTACGCAGGGATCTTAGTGAGGGCGGTGTCGATGCGATGCAAGGCCTGGGCCTGGCCGGCCAGGTACACCGTATGCGAGATGTCCGGGCTGACCTGGGTGCCGGTGATCGCCACCCGCAGCGGCTGGGCGACCTTGCCCATGCCCACGCCGAGCGCTTCGGCGGCCTCGTGCAACGCCGCCGAGACGCTGTCGGCGGTCCAGGCGGCCAAGCCGGCCAAACGCGCGCGCGCCTCGCTCAGCGGCGCCTGGGCGGCGGCGTTGAGGTGCTTGGCCACCGCGGCGTCGTCGTAATGCTCCAGCGGGCGATACCAGACCGCCGCGCGCTCGGCCATGTCCTTGAGCGTCTGCACCCGGTCGCGCAGCGCGATCACCACGTCGGCCGGCGCCGGGCCCTGGCTCAGGTCCAGGCCCTGCTGGCGCAGATGCCATTCCAGGTGCTTGCCGACCGCGGCCGGATCGTCGCTCTTGAGGTACTGCTGGTTCATCCAGCCCAGCTTGGCCGCGTCCAGGCGCGAGGCGCTGGAATTGACGTCGCCGAGCTGGAACAGCCGGGTCATTTCCTCGATCGAGAAGATTTCCTGATCGCCGTGCGACCAACCCAGCCGGACCAGATAATTCAGCAGCGCGTGCGGCAGATAGCCGTCGTCGCGGTACTGCATGACGTCGGCCGCGCCGGTGCGCTTGGACAGCTTGGCGCCTTCGTGGTCGAGGATCATCGGCAGGTGGGCGAAGTGCGGCACCGGCGCGCCCAGCGCCTGGTAGATGTTGATCTGGCGCGGGGTGTTGTTGACGTGATCGTCGCCGCGCACGACATCGGTGATGCGCATGTCCAGATCGTCGACGACCACGGCGAAGTTGTAGGTCGGATAGCCGTCGGCGCGGAAGATCACCAGATCGTCGAGCTCGCTGTTGGCGATCTCGATCCGGCCCTTGACCTTGTCTTCGAACACCACCGTGCCGTCGAGCGGATTCTTGAACCGGATCACCCGGTTCGGATCGTCCCGATAAGGCTCGTTGCGCTCGCGATAGGCGCCGCTGTAGCGCGGCTTTTCCTTCGCCGCCAACGCCGCGTCGCGCGCCGCCGCCAGCTCTTCCTTGGTTTCGTAGGCGTAGTAGGCGGTGCCGGCGGCGACCATCTGCTCGGCGACTTCGCGATAGCGGTCCAGGCGCTGGGTCTGATAGATCGGGCCTTCGTCGTAGCTCAGGCCGAGCCAGTCCATCGCCTCCAGGATCGCGTCGATCGCGGCCTGGGTGCTGCGCTCGCGGTCGGTGTCCTCGATCCGCAGGATGAACTGCCCGCCCGCGCGGCGCGCCTCCAGCCAGCAGTACAGCGCGGTGCGCGCGCCGCCGATGTGCAGGTAACCGGTGGGGCTGGGGGCGAAACGGGTGCGGGTCATGCGGGGCTCGGGTGGATCGGAGGGAGACCGGGGATTTTAACGGATGCGGCGGCGGCAGGTTTTGCGGGGGCGGCAGGGGGGCGAAACGCTGTGCTGGCGCGGCTTGTGCCCTTCCGCGGCCCATCCGCCACCCATCCGCGGCCCCTCAAACACCGTCATTCCGGCGAAAGCCGGAATCCATTTTGATTTTCGCTCTGTGCCGCAACCAACCGTCGGCTCCTGCCGTGGACGCGGAGCAAGATCAAAATGGATTCCGGCTTTCGCCGGAATGACGGTATAGGAGAGGACGGGCTTTACCGGGTTCGGCCCACCGCGACCGCCCTGCCCGCCGAAACCCCATAAACTAGCCCCATGACCACGCTCTTCATCTCCGACCTCCACCTCGACGCCGAGCGCCCGCAGATCACCGAACTGTTCGGCCGCTTCGTCCGCGAGGACGCGCGCGGCGCCGATGCGCTGTACATCCTCGGCGACCTGTTCGAGGCCTGGGTCGGCGACGACGACCCGTCCGAGACCGGCGCCTTCGTCGCCCGCGAGCTCAAGGCCCTGGCCGACAGCGGCGTGCCGGTGTTGTTCATCCGCGGCAATCGCGACTTCCTGCTCGGCCAGCAGTACGCCGAGCGCGCCGGCATGCGGGTGCTGCCCGACCCGGCGGTGATCTCGCTGTACGGCCGGCCGGTGCTGATCGGCCACGGCGATTTGCTGTGCACCGACGATGTCGCCTATCAGCAATTCCGCGCCCAGACCCGGCATCCGCTCTGGCAGGCGCAGTTCCTCGCCCAGCCGCTGGCGGCGCGGCTGGCGTTCGCGCAGCAGGCGCGCGCCGCCAGCAAGGCGCATCAGGCCGGGCTCAAGGACGCCGGGCGCATGGAAACCATCACCGACGTCGCCCCCGCCACCGTCGCCGAGACCTTCGCCCGCTACGGCATCGACACCCTCATCCACGGCCACACCCATCGCCCGGCGGTGCATGAACTCCAAGTCGGCGCGCGCGCATGCACCCGGGTGGTGCTCGGCGATTGGTACGAGCAAGGTTCGGTGTTGCGGGTGGATCGCGACGGGATGCAGTTGCAGAGCCTGAGCTGACGCCGCGGCCGGACCCGCCGCGCGATCTTCGCAGGCGATAGCGCGCCGGCCCGTTTCAGGCCGCGCGCCGAATCAGTCCTCGCGCGGCGCCCAACGCACCGATCGCGCCACCGCTTCGGCCCAATCCTGCGCCGCGTCGAGTTCGTCGGTGATGGTGAGCAGCAACACCTGGCCGTCGACCGCGCAGGCCGCGTACAGATGGCGCACACCGCCGTCGCGGTCGCGCTCCCAGTACGCGCAGGCCAGGATGTCGTCGTGGGCCCAGCGCAGATCCGCGCCGGCCTCGCCGCTGGCGGTTTCCAGCAGTTCCGCCGCCGGCGGCAGGCTGCCGTCGTCGGCGGCGACGCTGAGCGAGCTGACGTACACCGCGCGGCGGTCGCCGACGTATTGCAGGTTCTTGCCGTCGTTGAGCTGATGCTCGATGAAGTGCCCCGGCACTTCGACGCTCCAGGAGCCGCCGTACAACACGTGCCGGGTCGGCAAACGTTTGTAGCCCGGGCCTTCGGCCTGCGGCAGTTCGATTTCCGCGCCGCGTTCGAGCAGCCAATGCAGTTCGTCGCGCAAGGCCGGCGCCAGCGCCCGATCCGGATCCAGCGCGCTGGCGCGGCGGTCGCTTTCGAGCACGCCGCGCAAGGTGTCGCGCTCGGCCTGATCGCGCGGGCCGACCCAACTCACATCGCACCACAGGCCGACCCGCGCCATCCCGCCCCAGAAGTCGGCCTGGAACCCGCGCTGCCACCACGGAAAAAATTCGCGCGCCAACACCAGCGCGTCGCCTGCGTCGTCGGCCGCGTCGCGAAAACGCGGTTCGTCCCAGATGCCCATCGGCGAGCCGACGAAACCGGCGAAGTGCGGCATCGGCCCGATCGGCATGGATACGAACAAGTTCTGCGCGCCATCGCGCTCCAGCACGATCCTGGCGACCTGGCGCAACCACGCGGTCATTTCGTCCTGCAGCAAGCGCATGTCGCGATGCAGGGCGTAGCCGGTTTCATCGCCGCCTTCGTCTTCGCCGGCGTTCTCCCAACTCCAGCGCACGCCCCATTGGGCGGAGATCCGATCCAGCAATTCGATCAGAAACGCGTGATACCCCGGCCCGACGGTGTTGGTGACCGCCCAGGCGACCAGGCTGCCGTCTTCGCGCAGGTCGATCGACAAGCCTTCCTCGGCCGGATGCCATGCCACGCTGACGCCCTGCTCGCGCTGCCACAGATTCACCCGCTCGCGCAGCATCGGTTCGGGCAACGCATCCAGACAGATCCGACGTAATTCGCGTGCCAACGCCGGCACGCTGGGCTTGGCCCACATGCGCCGTTTCCACGGCGTGCTGACGACTTGAAACCCTACCCCCATCGCGACTCTCCCCCCGCGCAGCCCGCTGGAATACTAACGAGTTTGCGCCATGCCTAACGAGTCGACTGGTGGCACATATGCCGACGCAGCAACGCCCGGCCGAAGCCGGGCGTTGGTGGCGACCCATCCGCACGAGACGATCGCGCGGACTTAGCGGACGCGGGCTGTTCCGATCAGAACCGCACTTCCGCGGTCAAGAACGCCTGCCGCGGCGCGCCCGACTGCAAGGTGTAGTTCAAGCCGCGCGGATCGGAGGCGACGAAGCCGTTGGTGCCGATGCTGCCGAAGTATTCCTTGTCGAACAGGTTGGTCGCGTTGAACTGCAACTTGAACGCATCCGCCCACGACAGGTCCTTCCACTCGTACGAAGCCGAAGCGTCGACCACCCAGAAGCCGTCGACCTTGGAGTCGTTGAGATAGGTCAGATAGCGCTTGTCGGTGTACTTGGCGCCCAGTTGCAGCGACAAGCCGCCCTGCTCCCAACGCAGTTCGGTCGCATACAAACGCTTGGGCGCGTCGACCGCCTGCTTGCCCTTGGTGCGGACCAGGGTGGTGCCGTCGAGGTAGTCGGATTCGTATTGCGAATCGTTGAACGCCAGCGAGTGATACCAGCTGAAGCCGGCGATCGGCTTCCACAGCACGGTGATCTCCGCGCCGCGGCTGTCGACGTCGCCGACGTTGGCGAAGCTGGACGCGCAACCGACGATGCCGGCGCAACGCGCGATCGCCAGCAGGCGGTTTTCGAAGTTGACCCGGTACACCGCCACCGACGCTTCGATGCTGTCGCGGCTGGTGCGCAGGCCGGCTTCGAAGGTCTTCGAGCTTTCCGGCTCCAGCGTGGCCACCGCCGCGTTGAACGCCGCCTGCGAGGTCGAATGCGGGCCGTTGACGCCGGTGCGGAACGCCGACAGGTTTTCGCTGTAGGAGCCGAAGATTTCTTCGTGCTCGCTCAGCTGCCAACGCGCGCCGATCTGCGGCAGGAAATTGTCTTCCGACACCAGCTTGCCGCTGGCGCGGCTGGCGCCGCCGATCAGGGTCTTGCCGTCGGTCTCGACCTTCAGCCCCTTGAAGCCCGCGTCTACGGCCAGGCGGCCGTCGGCGAATTCCATGTGGTCGAGCAGGTAGTACATGCGCGTGTCGGTGTCGAAGCGCTGACGGAACACGCGCTCGCTCGGGTTGCGGTAGAAGAAGATATCGTTCGGCGGCTCGGTCGCCTTGAGATCGTAGAAGTTGCGCTGCACGCCGTGGTCGTTCTTCTCCAGCCACAAGCCGGCCTGCAGGCGGTGGTTGCCGATCTGCCAGCTCAGGCTGGGCATGAAGCCGGTGCGCTCGATGTCGTACTCGGTGGTGCGCATGCGCAGCGGCACCGTCGGCGACTTCGAGTACGGCGTGGCCCAATGGCCCTGGCCTTCGTTGGTGTGGTAGTACGCGGTCGCCGCCAGGGTCAGGTCGGGCGTGGCGTTCCATTCCGCGCTCAGATAAACCAGATCGTCGTCGCGCACGCCGCGGGCGATGTAGTAGGCGTCGTCCAGGCTGGTGACGCCGCCGCGGAAGATGCCGTTGGACGCGTCGATCGCGCGCTGCCAATCCTTGGCGTAGTTGTCCCAGTCCATGCCCAGGCGCTTGGCCGATTCCAGCGACAGATCGGCGTAGTCGGTTTCGCGGCGGCGCGAGGAATCGGCGAAACCGGTGATCTTGAAGTCTTCGCCGGCGTAGACGAACTTGCCGTTGAACTGGGTGTTGCGCTGCGGGCCGTCGCCCTTCCACTTGTCGGTGGTGTGGAACACGCCGCTGAGGTAGGCGCTGAACCCGTTGTGGTCGCCGGTGTCCATGCGCGCGTAGGTGCGGCTGGTGGAGTCGCTGCCCAGGGTCTGGGCCAGACGCACGCCGAACTCGGCCGACGGGTCGGAGCTGAAGAAGCGCAAGGTGCCGCCGAGGTTGCCCGACGAAGCGGTGTCGATCGCGCCGCTGCCTTGCGAGAGTTCGGCGCCGGAGAGATTTTCCGAGCTGATCGCGCGGCCGATGTGCAGGCCGTTGTGGTTGCCGTAGCTCATGTCGCCGAGCGGCACGCCGTCGAGAGTGAAGCCCAGTTGCTGCTGCGAGAAGCCGCGGATGCTCAGCTTGCTCGACCACTCGTAATTGCCCCACGGGTCGGAGCTTTGGAAGTGCACGCCCGGCAGCTTGGCCATGACCTTGAGCGGGTTGGTGCCGGCGGCCACGCGGGTCAGCTCGGCGCGGCCCAGCGCCTGCACCTGACGGGTTTGGCCGGTGCCGACCACCGAGACCGCATCGAGCGTGGTGGCGTCGCGGCCGCTGTCGGCGGCGGTGCCGGCATCGGCGGTGGCGTTGGCGGGCGCGAGTTCTGCGGCGAAGCCGGTTCCGGCTTGCAGGCACAGCAAAATCGAGGCGGCGAGGAGCGTCGTCTTCGTCGTCATGGGACTTCCGTTGGTGAGTGGCTGCCGCCTGCGTACGCAATCCGTTGCGCTTAATCACTCTGGGCGGCTTGAGAGCGAAGCCCGGAAGTCTGTGGGGGACGTGTGAAAGCGATATTTCAGTACTGGGTCATTTGATCGAGTCGGCCTTTTCGGCGTGCGCCAGGTCGCTCGATTTCTCCCTGTAGGAGCGGCGCGAGCCGCGACCGCGACATCACAGCTACGTCATAAGCGTGATGTCGCGAGGGAGGAGACGGTTTATCCGGCGATCTGGGGCGGTAGCCGTTGGCACCGCCGGCACCGCATCCGGCGAGGGCCGGAAGTCGCGGCGCGGCTCAGCCAATTCGCCGCTCAAATGCGATAAATCCAATCGCCGCTCTCAGCAAGCAACTGCGATCTTTGTCGGGCCCTGGCCGAGCATAACCACGTCATCGGCCACGCTACGGACACTTCCATCACATCGGCCACGCCCTCAGCATCGCCTCGGTAACCGGCGCATCGTCGCGATGCTTGCGCAAGTACCGCCGCAGGTCCGCGGCCAGCGGCGCCTCCGGAAAATGGTCCTGGACCCCCACCAGTTTCTGCTTCAACTCGCCTACCGAAATAGTCCTGGGCGCCGACATCGCGTACTCGCAAAGCGCCAGCGGAATCAGAAACTGAAACGGCAGCGCCCAGGTGCGTCTGCGCCCGCGCGGCGTTATTTCCCGGAATCGGCCGGTGATCTCCAGAAACCATCCCGGCGTCTCGATGGCGCCGCGCCGCGCGCTCACCCTGCAGACCATCGTATCGGCATCGGGGAAGAACGCGCCGTCGATCTTGAAGCCGGCGCCGTCCTTGTCGACGAACAGGCGATCGTCCTGGTAGGCGAGTAACGGGAAATCGAACATCTTCGCTCCTATCCGTTGGAGTGGCGCGTCCTGATTGCCGGAATGCTATCGCTCGGCGAACGCTTCCAGCATCTTCAATTCTTCATCGTCGAACCCGGCCGCACTGCGCGCGTCGAAGTTGAACGGCCCGTACAACACCGCGCGGGCGTACTCGCTCAGCAATTCGCGAAAGCGCGGCCCCGGCTCGACGCCGGCGCGTTCGCAGTACCAACGGAACCAACGCGATCCGGCGGCGACGTGGGCGACTTCCTCGCGCAGGATGGTTTCCAGGATCGCCACGGTGGCCTTGTCGCCGATCGAGGTCAGTTTGACGATCATGCCCGGCGTCACGTCCAGCCCGCGCGCTTCCAGCACCCGCGGCACCAGCGCCATCCGCGACAGGCCGTCGTGCGCGGTCTTCTCGGCCATTTCCCACAGGCCGTTGTGGGCGTCGAAATCGCCGTAGTCGAACCCCAGCTCGCGCAAGCGCGCGCGCAGCAGGCTGAAGTGGCGCGCTTCGTCGTTGGCCACGGTGACCCAGTCGGCATAGAACTGCGGCGGCAAACCGCGGAAGCGGTAGACCGCGTCCCAGCCCAGGTCGATGGCGTTGAGTTCGATGTGGGCGATCGCGTGCACGAACGCGGCGCGGCCCTCGGCGGTGCCGAAACCGCGCTTGGGCAGCTCGCGCGGATGCACCAGCGCAGGCCGCGCGGGGCGGCCGGGCATCCGGATCGGCTCGGGCGGCGGCGCGTCCTCCGGCGTCGCCAGCTCGCCGCGCGCGAACGCGGCGGCGCAGGCGAAGGTCAGTTCGACCTTGGCCTCGGGCGTGGCTGCGTCGAGGCAGGCGCGGGCGGCGTCGAACAGCGTGGCGGGGAGGACGAAGGGGGCGGTCATGCGGGGCGGAGGCGGTTCGGGCGGGCGAGACGGCGTGGCGTTGCTAGACATCATGCCCCGCTATTTCGCTGCCGTCATCGCGGGACGCCGAAACCTCCGCCACCGTCATTCCGGCGAAAGCTGGAACCTCAATCACCGTCATTCCGGCGAAAGCCGGAACCCATTTTGCTCTTGCTACTGCTCTTACCACCGCGAACGGCAACGGCAAAATCAAAATGGGTTCCGGCTTTCGCCGGAATGACGGTGGTGGAGGTGGTCGGGGTGCTGGAAAGCGGCAGTGAAGATCCGCGAGCCCCACGGAAATCCGCGAGCCCGGCGAAGGCTCGCGGCAAGCACGCATGGAGCGCGGATCAGCGCGCTCCATCGCCGCCGCGCTTACGACGCGCGCCGGGTCTTCTTGGCTTCGTCCGAACGCAATTGCTGGATGCGCTCGAAGTAACCCGGCTCCACGCCGGTGACGTACTCGCCGTTGAAGCACGAGGAATCGAAGTGCTCGATCCGGTGCTTGGGACCGGACACCGCCTGCTCCAGCGCGTCCAGGTCCTGATAGATCAGCCAATCGCAGCCCAGCAGCGTCTGCACTTCTTCGTCGCTGCGGCCGTGGGCGACCAGTTCGTCGGTCGACGGCATGTCGATGCCGTAGATGTTGGGGAAACGCACCGGCGGCGCGGCCGAGGCCAAATAAACCTTGCGCGCGCCGGCGTCGCGCGCCATCTGCACGATCTGGCGCGAGGTGGTGCCGCGCACGATCGAGTCGTCGACCAGCAGCACCACCCGGTTGCGGAATTCCAGCGGAATCGGATTGAGCTTGCGGCGCACGGATTTGGCCCGCTCGCCCTGCCCCGGCATGATGAAGGTGCGGCCGACGTAACGGTTCTTGATGAAACCCTCGCGGTACTTCACGCCCAGGGTGTTGGCGATTTCCAGCGCGGAATCGCGCGAGGTGTCGGGAATCGGGATGACCACGTCGATGTCGTGATCCGGGCGCAGGCGCAGGATCTTCTCGCCCAGGGTCTGGCCCATGCGCATGCGCGCCTTGTGCACCGAGACGTCGTCCATCATCGAGTCGGGACGGGCGAAGTACACGTATTCGAAAATGCACGGCGCGTGCTGGCGCGGCTGCGCGCACTGGCGCGAGAACAGTTCGCCGCGCGGGGTGACCACCAGGCCTTCGCCCGGGCGCACGTCGCGCACGCGCTCGAAGCCGAGCAAGTCCAGCGCCACCGATTCGGACGCCACCGCATACTCGTCCTGGCCGCCGGTGTTGCGCTTGCCCAGCACCAGCGGACGGATGCCGTGCGGATCGCGGAACGCGACCAGGCCCAGGCCGAGCACGGTGGCGACCACCGCGTAACCGCCGAGGCAGCGGCGGTTGACGCCTTCGATCGCGGCGAACGCGGCTTCGGCGGTCAGCACGCGCTGGCGGTCCAGTTCGTGCGCGAACACGTTCAGCAGCACTTCCGAATCCGATTCGGTGTTGACGTTGCGGCGGTCCTGTTCGAACACCTCGCGTCGCAGCGTGTCGGTGTTGATCAGGTTGCCGTTGTGGGCCAAGGCGATGCCGAACGGCGAATTGACGTAGAACGGCTGGGCCTCATCGGAGCCCTCGCTGCCGGCGGTCGGGTAGCGGCAGTGGCCGATGCCGACGCGGCCTTCCAGCAGGCGCATGGCCTTCTCGTCGAACACGTCGCTGACCAGGCCATTGCCCTTGTGCACGCGCAACCGAGCGCCATCGGCGGTGGCGATGCCGGCCGCGTCCTGGCCGCGGTGCTGCAGCACCGTGAGTCCGTCGTAGAGTTGGGCGGCGACATCCGTGTTGCCGACGATTCCGAGAATGCCGCACATAGCGCTGGTCCTGCCTGAGAGTCGAATGCCGCTGGGCCGCGGCGGCGCGGATTATCGCCGCTGCGCGCCGCAAATGCTCGACCGCCGTTCATCGCGGGCGAGAAAGAACGTGTTCGGCACGGTCCATCGTGGTGCCGCGGCGCCGGATTTCCACGCCGTCCGCGGCGATGCCGCGTTGCGCCGGCGGCCGTAGCGGCGCCGGCGCGGGCTTACTGCACCTGCTTGTCGTCGCGTTGCGGCGCGCCGACCTTGGCCGGATCGCCTTCGATCCGGGCGCCTTCGGCGCGGTTCTGGCTGGGTTTGTGCATGGATTTGGGCAGCATGTCGCGCATCGGCGCGGGCAGCATGCCGACCAGGCCTTCGCCGGATTCGCCTTCCGGCAGCGGCAAGGGCAGCGGCGCGGGATCTTGCTGCGCGCTTCCGCGCTGGCCACCACCGCCCAGGCCGCCGAACCCGCCGGCCATAGTCTCGCCCAGGCCGTCCGGCAAGCCGGCCGGCATCTTTTGCTTGAGGTTCTTTTCCAGACCGCGCGCCTCGGCCTGGACTGTGGCCTGCAGCGAGGTGCCGCGGCCTTCCAGGTCGACCTTGGCCGCCATCGCATTGGGCAGCGCGCTGCGCATCAACCGGGCCCCGGGCATCAGCACCCCGGCCAGGCTGGAGTCGCGCCAGGCGCGCTCGCGCGGCAGCGTGGTCATGCCCATGAACAGCAGCGCGGCGCAGGCGAAGATCACCCCGCGCACCGCGCCCAGGCCCAGGCCCATGGCCCGATCCATGCCGGACAGGCCGTAAGAGTGGGCGACGCTGCGGATCACGTAGCCGACCAGGCCCACGCCGATCCAGATCACCGCAAAACTCAGCGCATAGCCGGCCGCGTAGGAGCCCCAGCCCATTTCGGAGGTCAGGCTGCGGCCGACTTCGCCGCCGAACAAGTACGCGCCCAGGCCGGCCAACAGCCACGCCGCCAGCGACGCGGCCACGCCGATCAGACCGCGGGCCATGCCGAGCAACGCCGACAAGCCGACGATCAGCAGCAGTCCCCAATCCAATGCCGTCATAGCGTGCCGCTCCTTAGTGTGTCCGGCCGCCGATCATTGGCGGCCCGCCCCGCACCCGCCCCGCGCGCTCACGGATGCGGCTTGACCAGGGCGTCGCCGATGCCGAGTTTGCCCGCGACCTGGGCCTTGAGCTTATCCGCATCGGCGCGGTTGACCACCGGACCGATGCGCACGCGGTTGAGCGTGCCCTTGTCGGTGCGGACCTGTTCGACGAAAGCGCTGAAACCGGCCGCGCGGGCGCGGTCGCGAAGCTTGTTGGCCTCATCGGCATTGCCGAACGCACCCAGTTGCACGGCGAAGCCGGTGCCGGCCGCGGCGGGCTTGGCCGGTTCGACCGGCTTGGCCGGCGCGGGCTTGGGCTCGGCCGGCTTGGCGGCGACAGGCTTGGCGGGCTCGGGCTTGGCCGCTGCAGGCTTGGCCGGCTCCGGCGGCAGCGGCTCGACCTTGACCGGCTTGGTCGCGGACGGCTTGGGCGGCTCGGGTTTGGAAGGTTCCGGTTTGGCCGGCTCGGGCTTGGCGGGAGCAGGCGTCGGCGCCGGCTTGGGCGCGGGCACCGCGGCCGGCTGCGAGGAACCCGCCGGCGAGGCCAGATCGGCCGCATCGGCGTTGAGCACCACGACCTTGGCGCCGATGTCGTTGCGCACCTTGGTCGAGCTCAGGCGCGCGGATTCGGCGTCGGCCTGGGTTGCGAACGGCCCGATCCGGACCCGGTACACGGTGCGGCCGTTGGCGCCCGCGGCGGTCTCTTGATAGCCCGGCAGGCGCGCCGCCAGCAGCGCCGCGATCACCCGGTCGGCGTCGCTTGCGCTGGCGTAACTGCCGAAGCTGACCGCGTAATCGCCGCCCGCGGTGGACGGCGGCATCATGCCGTTCTGACGGCCGGCGGCGGTGTCGACGGTGGGCAGGGTCTGGCCGTCGCCGGACGGCGCGGCGGCCGAATCGGCCGGCGCGGGATGCTCCATGCCGACCACGCCGCCTTGCGGCGCATCGCCCGGCATCACCAGCGGCAACTCGCGGGTTTCGCCCTGGCCGGTTTGCGGCTGCTCGGGCAAGGTCAGCGGGACATCGGACGCGCCGCTCTCCGGCGCGGGGCCCTTGATCAGCATGGGCAGAAAAATCACCGCCAGGGCGATCAGCACCATCGCACCGATCAGTCGCTGTTTCAGGGCAGGTTCCATCGCTACTCGATCACTCGCAGGGCCGGTTACCGGTGCGAATTATACCCTCGCGCGGGCAACGGGCCGGTGTACATGCGCGGGCGGGAGCGCTGCGTTCATAAAAACGGCGGAAAACCGGCCGATGCGCGGCGCATGCGGCGATCAAACCGGCGCCGCCGCCAACCACTCCAGCGCCGCCGCCGCGGTGTGGAACGAGCCGAACACCAGCACCCGCTCGCCCGG